>DASSAV010000349.1:0-8736 GCA_035699265.1 Rhodothermales bacterium | reverse complement strand
CTGATTCCTGACCCACAACTCGAGCTCGGTGGCGCCGGGCTTGAGTCGGTGAACACCGCCGCGAAACGATTCGGACACGTAGACCGTGCCGTCGGCCGACACCGCGATGTCGTTGCACACACCACTATCGGGGGGAAACGGATACGTGCCTTTGGCGGCGCCGGTCTTCAAGTCGAAGGACCGGAGCGCCGTCTGTCCGACGACAGGCGCTCCGTCGCGGCCACCCGTGGCGTTCTGGCAGACCCACAGGGTGTTGGACTCGTCGTCCGCGAGCACGCCGAGCACCCTCGTCAGGCCGGCGGTCGAAGCGAGAATCCACGGTTCGGCCTGTGAGGCGCCCGGCGCGGCGCGGTAGATCGTGCCCTTCGCCATGCTCCCGAAGTACACCGTTCCATCCTGGCTCGATGTAAGATTCTCTGGCGTGACGTCGGTGTCGTTTATCGTCACCTCGCTGCGAGTCTGCGCCTGGGCGACCGAGGCGAACGAAGTGAAAGTCACGACTGCGACGATCAAACCAGAGACGGTCAGAGGTGTGTTTCGCATGTAAGCTCCCTCTATTGAAGTGGACGGGAAGAAAAACCCCACATCAGGGAACGGTGCGCTTGCGAGCTACCGTTCGTAACTGACCCGGAGGAGGCGATTGCCGGTGTCGTCGCTGATCAGGATCGATCCGTCCGGCATCTGCAGCACGTCGACAGGCCGACCGGCTGCCGCCCTCCCGGCTTCCCAGCCGCCCGGTGCGCCGGAGTCCCGGCCGGGCAGGAAGCCGCCGTCCACGAAGGGCTCGTAACTCGTCACCTGGCGTCCATCCGTGCGCGCCACCATGACGCGGTAGCCGCTCGGAACTGATCGGTTCCACGACCCATGCTCCGCGATGAACACCGCGTTCTTATAGCTGGCGGGAAACATGTCCCCCGTGTAGAACGCGATGCCGAGCGACGCCACGTGCGCGCCGAGCTTCAGTACGGGCGGCTCGGCCGTCGAGCAATCCCGCTGCGCCCCGAACTCCGGGTCCGCCACGTCGCCCTGGTGACAGAACGGGTAGCCGAAGTGCAGGCCCTGCTTCCAGGCGACGTTGAGTTCGTCGCTCGGCACGTCGTCGCCGAGCCCGTCGCGACCGTTGTCGGTGAACCACAGTTCGTGTGTGACCGGGTGCCAATCGAAGCCGACGCTGTTGCGGATCCCCTCCGCGAACATCTCGAGGTCCGATCCGTCCGGCTTCATCCGCAGAATGGTCCCTACCATGGGTGGGGGCATGCAGATGTTGCACGGCACACCGACCGACATGTAGAGCAGGCCGTCGGGTCCGAAGGCGATGGTCTTCCACGTGTGGCCTTCGCTCGGGTTCGGCAGGCTGTCCCGTACGACGACCGGGGTAGGCGGCGCGTCGAGGTGTTGCTCGATGTCGTCGAACCGCAGGATCTCGCTTGCCGTCGCCACATACAGCGCGCCATTGCGGATCGAGACCCCGTTGGGTTGATCGAGGCCGCTGGCAATCACGACCACCCGGTCAGCCTTGTGGTCGCCGTCGCGATCGACGACCGCGTGTACCTTGTCGCCCGTCCGCGATCCGACGAACACGGTGCCTTGCGGACCGAGCGCCATTTCGCGCGCGTTCTCGACATTCTCAGCGAACACGGCGACGTGGAATCCCGCGGGAACGACCCACGGGTCAGCTTGCTGCGCGTACAGGCGTCCGGAACCAGTCAGGCCCGGGGTGAGCAATGTGCACAAGAGCGCAACTGTAATGGGGGTCTTCGAAATGGTCATGACGTTAGGAGATTGGGGTCGGTGAGTTTCATTTCAACGTTACCATCTTGCCCTGCTCCGCTTGCGCGCGATCACTCTCCCAGCAGCCTGGTGAACGAGAGCGAAGCCAACTTCCATGTATCGCCCTGCCGCACGTACACTTCGGTAACCTCGAAAGGATTGGTGACCTCACGGCCGCCAACGACGGCCAGCAGGCGAATGGTATTCAAAACGATCGCGGTGTTGCCGATTACCCGCGCAGATGCCTCCTGGATATCCGCATGCTTGTACCAAATCCCACCGCTTTCAATGATGGCCAGTTCCCGACTGGTTCCCCAAGACCCGCCCATATGCACAAATTGGGCATCTTTATGGAAGAGGTCGGAAAGCTTGTCAACGTTCTTGTCTGCCATCCATTGCCACTTCTGCCTGGAGAGATCGATGAGTTCTTGTTCCAGATTCGTGCCGCTAGTCGCGGGGGACATTACTTTGTTTTGTGGTGCGCAGGAGCAGACCACACTCATCATGAGGAAACACAGTCCGATAAAGGATGCTTTCATTGTGTTTGGAACATTCTTGGGAGTTGTAGCATTGCTTTTTCCTGAACTTCCTTTACTAAAGGAATGGGCTCACGCAGGCCGTGTTATTTTCCATGTCGGGAGCGGTCTTTTTCCATTACGTTTGACACACTTGTTCAACAGAGATAATATTAAAGTCTGAACAACATGAATAGCATCAAAAAGGAATTGTCACCAGAACAACGCGAAGAACTACTCGGAACATTGAAAACCCGTTTTCAGAAACACATCAATCGCCACAAAGATCATGAATGGGCTACAGTACAGGCAAGGCTGGACGCTAAACCGGATAAGCTGTGGTCGCTCAACGAAATGGAAAGAACTGGCGGCGAACCGGATATCGTGAGTCATGACAACAAAACGGGAGAATATATCTTTTATGATTGTTCAGCGGAAAGTCCTAAAGGCCGCAGAAGTATTTGTTATGACCGTGAAGCGCTGGAGTCGAGGAAAGAACATAAACCGAAGAACAGCGCAATGGATATGGCTGCTGCCATGGGCGTTGAGCTATTAACGGAAGAACAATATCGGGAGCTGCAGAAGCTCGGAAAGTTCGATACGAAAACGTCGAGCTGGGTGCAAACACCTCCTGATATCAGGAAACTCGGCGGCGCCGTCTTTGCCGATCGCCGCTACGACACGGTCTTCTTGTATCACAACGGTGCGGAATCCTACTATGCCGCAAGGGGGTTCCGTGGATCGCTAAGAGTCTAAATGAATGGCCTCGCCTCGGCGGCGGCAAGTACCCTTCTGCGCCAGATGCACGTGGACAGGTCGTGTGCTCAGACGTCGAGCTTCCTCTCACCCAGCCACTTCACCATTGCAGGGTCGCGGTGATCGAAAAAGAGGCTGGCATTCGTATCCAGCGCTACAATGGCCTCCATCTCCTCAGGGTTAAGCTCAAAATCGAATACGTTGAAGTTCTCCTCGATTCTTTCTTTGTGGACTGATTTGGGGATCACCACTACCCCCCGCTGGATCAGCCAGCGAAGAATAACTTGAGCGACGCTCTTGCTGTGGTTAGAAGCGATGGACACCAACTGTTCGTTCTGAAATATGTTGTTTTTGCCCTCCGCAAAAGGCCCCCAGGATTCGAGCTGGACCCGGTTTTCCTGTAAAAACTTATGTGTTTCGATTTGCTGGTTGAAAGGATGGGTCTCGATCTGATTCACCGCCGGCACGACCTGGTTATGGACGATGAGGTCCATCAACCGGTCGGGCTGGAAGTTGCTCACCCCGATGGCCCGCACTCGGCCCGCTCCGTACAACTCCTCCATGGCGCGCCAGGCGCCATAGACGTCTCCGAAGGGCTGGTGGATCAGGTACAGATCGAGGTATTCCAGCCGCAGCTTGTTCAAAGAGCGGTCAAAGGCCCTCCTGGCACTCTCATACCCGGCGTCCTGAACCCAGAGTTTGGTCGTGACAAAGACTTCTTCCCGCGCCACGCCGCTCCGCTGAATGGCTTTGCCAACGGCCTCTTCATTTAGATAGGACGCCGCGGTATCGAGTAGCCGGTATCCCGTGCGCAGCGCGTCGAATACGCTCCGCTCACATTCCTCCGCATCCGGTACCTGAAAAACCCCGAACCCGAGAAGAGGCATCTCCACGCCGTTATTCAACACCGTCGTCTGCATGGCACTTTCCTGCTTTTCACCGACCGCCAGCCACCGAAGAAAGCCCGGTTTGCAGCGGTCGGCGGTCGGTCGTCGGCGGCCGCGCGGTTTTTCGAATAGACTCTCGTAATCGCGCATCTTATGCAACGAAATTGCAGAACAGATCAAGGATCCGAGATGCCCGCTGGCTGTTCGAAGTCTATATTTACGTACTTTATGAACAGAACGAGTATGACGATCCTCAAGGATCATTGCATAATCCTGCAAACGTCGGGAGTGAAAGGTCCGGAGCACCGTATCATCCTGCCGGTGGGCCCAGCAGATCGAACAGAAGAATTGACATGGAATCGATGAGTTACCAGGCGTCAGCGCATGAGGCGCTCAAAGCGAAAGCCAACAGGAATGAACTCGTGGAACGTATCGCACGAGCCGTTCCAGAAGATGGAAAGGTTGAGCCGCTAAAGGGCCTCACGCTCTACCGCGCCTCCTCACCCACCGATCTTGTCCACCGCGTATTCGACCCCTCCTTCTGTGTGATCGCCCAGGGCAGCAAGGAAGTCCACCTGGGTGAGGACTGCTACCGGTACGACCCCTACCATTACCTGCTCGCCACGGCCGAGCTGCCCGTCACGGCCCAGGTTCTAGAAGTATCGAAGGAGCGGCCGTACTTGAGCCTGCGCCTTCTACTCGATTCCGCCCTCGTAAGCTCACTCATGGTCGAGGCCGGGCATTCCGCGCCGCGAAAACGTGACGACGTAAGGGCGCTTGACGTAAGCCCGCTCACCCCGGACCTGCTGGATGCCGTGGTGCGGCTCGTCGCGTTGCTGGATGCCCCTGCGGAAGCGCCGGTCCTGGCGCCGCTGATCATGCGGGAAATCATTTACCGGCTCCTGATGGGAGCGCAAGGAGGCCGGCTCCGCCACATCGCCGTCCTGGGTGGACAAAGCCACCGCATCGCCCGTGCCGTCGAGCGGCTCCACAAAGAATTCGACCAGCCGCTCCGCATTGACCGCATCGCGGAGGAGCTTGGCATGAGCGTCTCAGGCTTCCATCATCACTTCAAGGCCGTCACCGGGATGAGCCCGTTGCAGTTCCAGAAGCAATTGCGGCTCCAGGAGGCCCGCCGTCTGATGCTCGGTGAAGATCTCGACGCCGCGACTGCCGGGTATCGGGTAGGCTACGACGACGCCTCACACTTCAACCGGGAGTACAAAAGGCTCTTCGGCGAGCCGCCGATGCGCGACGTGGAACGGTTGCGGGAGGCAGCTATGGAAGGTGTCGCCCCGTAACCCTCGACCCCTCACACCAAATCCGGTTATTCACCTGAGGAATGGCGGAAGCGAATCAAGCTTCCCTCCCCATCCGCCTCCCCCTTGAATCCGTCGAATCACGGCCCGAGCGCCGGATGGAATCCCCGCGCGGTTGAGCGAGTGGCGCAGCACCCCAACCCTATCCGGTCCACCGCCATCTCCCACGCGCCGCTCGGTCGATGCGCGCGCCGGGAAGGGGATTCGCGCGTTTTGATTCGATGCGCCCTTCTCTGGTCCTTTCTTGGGCGAGCAAGAAAGGACATCCCCTGACAAAGCACATCCCCTCAGGAAAGCACACCCTCGAAACACCCCAACAAACGCCCTTTACAGTCTGTTACCATTTCGGCAAAGCAAAACAAACTTCCCTCCTTTCCGAGAGCCTGTCCCGATGCGGTTTGCATCTCCTCCCCAAACGAAACGGTTCATTCGGACTTGGTATCACACGAACCGGTCCGCCCCGACGCTCTCCTCCAGGTGAGACACGTCCCCGCAAAGCTCGGCCCGCCAGATCCCCTCGTCCTGCACCAGCTTGACCACACTGCAGAGCGCACACTCGAACTCACCGATATCCTCTGCCAGCCCCTGCGCCGCCCCGCACACCGACATGCCGTGGCCGACCAGGAGAACCGTGCCCACATACCGTCTGGCGAGCAGCCGCGCCGTGTGGCCCGCTCGTAGGTAAGCCTCGTCGGCGGTCTCCGGATATTCCGGCACCAGCACCGGCTCGTACTCCGGATCGATCCGCGGGAACTGGACGGCAAGCCGCTCCGCAGGCAAGAGCGCTGGCGATGTGTGAAACCACTCGGCGTTCAGCCACTCGCAGATCCCCGGCTCCAGATAGATGGGTGCATCGATCGCCTCGGCCACGTAATGCGCCGTCTGCACCGTGCGCAAGAAAGGCGAGGCGAAGATCCGGGAGATTCCCTCCCCCACCAGCCGCCGCCCGAGCCGCTTCGCCTGCTCGATCCCATCCTCGGACAAGCCGGGGTCGAACGGCCGCGCCGCCCCACTCCGCCAGTTCGGGTCTACAAAATCCTGGCGGTTTCCATGCCGCGCAATCCAGACTACCTGCTGCATCGTGTCCTGTTTTTACGCTGATCCGGTCCTCCCCTGCGTGCGGAGATGTCGTCCTGAAATCGACCGGCCTCCCCGCCGGTTCCTGCTCGCACCAGCTTACAACGCACCCGTAACCAGACCCGCCAGATCCTTCTGAACCCCACGCTTTTAAGTTTCCCTCCATGCACCGCTGACCTGAAGCCATGTGGCTTCCTCCCCTTCAGTCACGCAGATGCCCCCCACAACAGCATCGTCCTTCACCACTTGTCATATCGAGCGAAGTCGCGACACCCCATAGAACAGCGCCACCCCCCCAAACTGCCCTGCTGAACCCTCCCACCTTGTCATGCTGAACTCGTTTCAGCATCTCACTCGTTTCAGCATCTCACTCGTTTCAGCATCTCACTCGCTTCAGCACCCCAGGTCGTTAGCAGCGAAGTCGAAGGGCCCCCCATTCGAACACTCTGCTGCCGGCAAATGGAATATCCCGTGCCCGTTCGCGAGTAAAGGAGCTGCTTGGTCTGCACCCGAATAAACCCCATGCTGCTCAATCCGGAAAATACAACCTAAAAAAATAAGGTGTGTCAACCAGCGTTGAACGTAGAACGTTGTAAATAGATCGTGTGACTGATTCCTAGTCCTAATAAATTATTGCATTTGAATCAAACTGGTAAAAATAATTTACACTAAGGGTTGACGCAGAACACAGAAGTGCATAACATATTTAACCAATAGGCGTGAACAACTTAACTTATATGATACGCACCATGAAACGCCGAATCTCACTCTTGCTCGTACTGCTCGCAGCCTCCGGAGCGCACGTCGCCCTCGCGCAGGATGCAGCCGCGCAGCCTGCCGTCTCCAGCGGCGACACGGCATGGATGCTCGTCGCGACCGCCCTCGTCCTGCTCATGACCCCGGCCCTCGCCTTCTTCTACGGAGGGCTCGTCCGCTCGAAGAATGCGCTCAACACCATGATGATGAGTTTCATCTCGCTCGGCTTCGTGGGGGTACTCTGGGCCGTCGTTGCCTATTCGCTGGCGTTCGGCGACGGGAATGCGTTCATCGGCAGCCTCCAGCACGCCTTTCTGAACGGCGTCGGACTGGAAGCGAAGGGTAGCATCCCGCACCTGCTGTTCATGGCATTTCAGGGGACGTTCGCCATCATCACCGCAGCCCTGATCTCGGGCGCCATCGTAGAGCGTATGCGCTTCGGGGCCTACATCGCGTTCATCACCCTCTGGGCCTTGCTCGTCTATGCCCCCGTCGCGCACTGGGTATGGGGAGGAGGATGGATCGGAGGCATGGGCGCGCTCGACTTCGCCGGTGGCGCCGTCGTGCACGTCAATGCCGGTGCGGGCGCCCTCGTAGCCGCCCTGGTCCTCGGGCCGCGAAAGGACTACGGCCGGCAGGCACTCCTCCCGCACAACGTTCCGTTCGTGCTGCTGGGCGCCGGCCTGCTCTGGTTCGGATGGTTCGGCTTCAACGGGGGCAGCGCGCTCGCCGCTAACGGCATCGGCGCCCTCGCCTTCGTGAACACGATGCTCGCCCCCATGGCCACGGTGGTCATTTGGACACTGCTGGACTATACGCGCACCGGTCGGGTCACGGCCGTCGGATGCGCCACGGCTATCGTGCTGGGGCTCGTCGCCATCACGCCGGCCGCAGGCTTCATCTCGCCGATGTCGTCGCTGGCCCTCGGCGCGATCGCCACGTTCCCCACGTACTTCCTGATTCTCTGGCGTGCCCGGACGAAGCTGGACGATTCGCTCGACGTCTTCGCCGCGCACGGCACGGGCGGCATCGTGGGCGCCATCCTCACCGGCGTCTTCGCCGAACATGCCTGGAGCGGCGCCGCGAACGGCCTCCTGTTCGGCAACCCGAAGCAGGTTCTGATCCAGATCATGACGGTCGCCGTCGTCTTCGTCTACAGCGGTGCCATGACGTTCCTGATCCTGAAGGCCCTCAGCCTGGTGATGGCACTCCGGGCCGACACCCGCCGCGAAGGCATGGGCATGGACGTGCTCAGCCACGGCGAAGAAGCCTACACGGAAGGCGAAGGCGCGGTGCTCCTCCTGGACGACGAGTTCAAGCCCGTCCCGAAAAGAGTCCCCGTTCCCCAGCCGCAGCTAACAGGGGGATGATACGAGGCCCGATCAGAAGCTCCCCTTCTTTCCAAGAGCCTGCCCCGGACTCGATCCGGGGCAGGTGGCCCACCAGGGCCGGAGGGTGCCTTGCAACCTGTACACCCCCAACTCGGCAACCTTCAAACTTCTAATACCCGTTCTGTAAAACTCTTGTGCAAAGCTGAGAGACTGTTTGGAAAGAGCGAAGCGCGTTCAACTCCTCCCTCCGAGGGAGGTGGCCCGCCAGGGCCGGAGGGTGTTGCTTTCCCATACGCTGGCGATCCCTGGGTGACTATGCACAATC
>DASSAV010000348.1:0-16917 GCA_035699265.1 Rhodothermales bacterium | reverse complement strand
CTGCGCCGCAGCCGCAACGGCCGGGTTTACAGAACCGGCACCGTCAGAATCCTGGTCTGCTTTCTTCCTGGGGTCCTTATTTGTCTTCTTTTCCGAATCGTGTTTCACGTTTGCGGGATCCTCGGCCTCATGGTTCCCCGATGAATCGCTTAGTCCCGACAGCATCGCCGCAAAGCCTCCCGGCGCGCCGGCATTTTCTTTCTGCGTCGGCGCGGAGCCGTCGGGAGTACCGACCGTGCGCCGTGGTGTTGGAGGAGGGAGAACCTGCATATTGAGCATCTAGGATTACTGAGGAATCACGTACAGGGCGATTCGCGACCTGTATTGGGGGTCGTTCGTCCCCGCTCGTCACTGCGTGCCGGCGGCCTTCGACGGCGTTGTTTTCTCAGGTGTGCTGCGAGCCGACGATGTCGCCGCATCGGTACCCTGTACGAGCTTCTGGACGAAGCTGGCCGCACGGTCGGCAGGCATGGCCTGCATCAGCCGCGCCTGCGTTCGCCCTGACGCCCCCCTGTAAAGCTGTTCGAGTACCTCGCCGTTCACATCCTGGAGAATCGGGCGGAGCTGTTCGTCGTCCAGCTTGGCCAGGGTTGCGGTTAACGACGCGATATCCTCGGGCGACGCTTTGGGCGCGGCATCATTCCGGATCTGGTCAAGCTTTTGCCGCAGGGTCTGGTTCTCCGCCATAAGGGCATTCACGTGTTTAGTAACCCGCAGGAGCGAATCTCGGAGCATGGGCAGGGCGCCTTCCGCCGCCGCCTTTTCGAGGGCAGCCACGGCGATCTGCTGGCG
The DNA here is from genome assembly GCA_035699265.1 of Rhodothermales bacterium. GTDB lineage: Bacteria > Bacteroidota > Rhodothermia > Rhodothermales > DASSAV01 > DASSAV01. Next base: position 16,125 of record DASSAV010000348.1, on the reverse strand, counting down.
CGCCGAATCTGCGAGGCCGTCACCCGAGGAATCGGCTTGCAAGCTGTCGGCAATGGTTTCGCCGGATGTCTGCAAGCTGTCCGTGGCATCAACTCCGCTCCTGGCAGCTACGAGACTATCTACGTAGTGCCGCGCCTGTTCTGCCCGTTGCGGGGCGACTGACGGCATCTTAAAGGTGAGCGCGACGAAGCCGACCAGGAAGGAGGCCAGGGCGATGCCGACTATGAGCAGTGCTTTCTTCATGGTCCATGCAGGGGCGGTTCATTCAGGGCGGCGTGACGTCTAGCAGCTGTAAGGCCCCGAAACGAAGGTCCGCTACGACTTCTTGCGGGTGAATCCGGTGATGGCTTGTTCATCGAGGAAGGCGATGTCGTGGGCTTCTTCCTGCCGCTGATGCTCGGCCTTCTGTTGTTCTCTCAGGTTCTTCAGCGCCTCTTCTGCGCGGCGGCGATCCAGCAGATCGACCCGTGCTTCTTCCTCAAGCTGTTGCTTGTACTGAAGGGTCTGTCGTGCCATGTCGAAAGCTCTCTGGGCATCTCGGCGGAATGCATCGTACTGCCGGAAGACGAGCGTGCCGATCGTGCCGCCCGTCGTCGGGGAATCGGCCAGGTTCTGCAAGCGTTGATGGGCGTCGGCAAGCAGTGTCTCGTGCTGCTCCCGCTCTACGGCGGCTTCCAACAGTGCTTGCCGTGCCCGTTCGGTCTCGTGCTTTCGGACTCTCAGTACGGTCTCGAGAGAAAACGTGAATCTTTTTCCAGCCATGGAAATCTTTTCGCTTGAAATCGACTGGTTCTTAGTAGCCGACGACAGGTGCAAATCCCCCGCCACGTTCCGGTACTCAACCGCCCTGCAGGCTCCGCTTCAGCGCATCGAAGGGCTGTGTTTCTACAGGAGCGTGGACGCTCTGCTGTAGGAATTTCGTGATCTGTGGATATGCGGCAATGGCGCGGTCCGTGGCCGGGCTCGTTCCCTTCTGGTAAGCGCCGATCCGAATCAGATCCTCGACCTCTCGATATGCCGCCAGCAGCGAGCGGGCCTCGTCGGCAAGGGATCGCTGTTCGGAGTTCACGACACGCGGCATCACGCGGCTTACGCTCTGCAGCACGTCGATCGCCGGGAAGTGGTTGGCATGGGCGAGTTTCCGGGACAAGACGATGTGCCCATCCAGGATGCCTCGAACAGCATCGCCGACCGGCTCATTCATATCGTCACCATCCACGAGAACGGTAAAGATGCCTGTGATGCTGCCGGTGCTGCTGGATCCGGCCCGCTCCAGGAGGCGCGGAAGGAGGGCGAAAACGCTTGGCGTGTAGCCCCGGGTAGTGGGCGGCTCACCTACCGCCAGGCCAATTTCACGTTGCGCCATCGCTACGCGGGTCACCGAGTCCATCATCAGGAGTACGTCTTTGCCGGTGTCTCGGAAATATTCCGCGATGGCAAGGGCCACGCTCGCACCTTTCACTCGGCTCATCGCTGCCTGGTCGCCCGTTACCGCGACGACGACCGAGCGCTGCAATCCCTCTTCGCCGAGGTTGTCCGTAATGAATTCCTGTACCTCGCGGCCACGTTCGCCGATGAGGGCGATGACATTCACGTCGGCACGGGCCTGTCGGGCGATCATGCCCAGGAGGGTACTCTTTCCGACGCCTGAACCCGCGAAAATGCCGATTCGTTGTCCTCTACCCATTGTCAGGAACACATCGATGGCGCGAACGCCGGTCGGGAGCGCCGTATCGATCATGCGCCGTTCCAGGGGAGAAGGGGGTTCGCGGTGCACCGGCTGGTCGTGCGGCAGCAAGAGAGGTCCCTTCATGTCGAGCGGGCGTCCGTTAGCGTCGATCACCCGGCCCAGTAGCTGTTCACCGACTCGTACGGTCAGCGGCAGGGCCGAACGCTTCACCAGGCATCCGGAACGCAGGCCCACGGTCTCTTCCAGGGGCATCAGCACGCACGTGTTTCCTCGAACACCTACGACCTCGGCCTTGATGGAACGGCTGGATAACGTATCGTCGTCGTAAATATGGCACAACTCACCTACGGCCGCATGCACGTTGCTGGCTTCGACCAGCAGGCCGATGACCGATTGCACCTTGCCGAACTGGAGCGGCTTCAGGCGTGTGTCCTGGATGCTTTGCAGGCAGTGCGTGAGGTACGACAAGGCGTATTTAGCGTGAGGTGGAGGAGAAGGGCAGCCCGTCTACTCGGGTTGAGGCGGTGTGCCGTCCGGGGTCTTGTTTTGCGTGCGCTCCTTCTCGACGACCGCGAGCAGGCCCAGCCTGCTTTTCAGGCTGGTCAGTAGTTCTTCCTCGAGCCGACGGACTGCCATAGAGGGGGACTGCACGATCCAGTCACCATGTTTCATGTCAGGGCGGGGCTCCCACCGCAAGCCGCTGTGCAGAGACTCGAGTTGATCGACGATGCCGGACTCCTGTAAGCGCAGGAAATCGACCGGGTGGATGAGGATTTCTATGGGGGTGCTGCCGCCCATCTGCTCCACCGCCTCTGTAATGGCCCGTGTCGCTACGTTCCTGACTTTGGGGGGGAGGGGCGCATCGAGCACGCTCTGCGCGATCTCGAAGCTCAGTCCGGCAAGCAGTGGTTCCATGCGAACGAGGAAATCGTCCCATTTCGTCCGCAAGGCTGCGATGTCGGTGAAGAGTTCTTGCTTCCGGGCGTCAAAATCGGACTGAAGCTGGGACGAGGCGTCGCGGTAGCCGAGCGCGTATGCTTCCTTGCGGGCGGCCTCGATATTTCTTTCCATTCGCTGCTCCCACTCCTGATCACGCGCCGCGAGAAGGGCGTCGACTGAACCGGACGGCACCGAATCCGCCCTGTCCTTGAGCTCCGGTGAAGGGTTTGTGTCTGGCTCCGGGCCCGCGACACGAAGATCCGGCAGGTCGAGTTCGAAGGCGCGGATGTCTTGGGCGGTAGAATTGCGAAGGACCCGTCCGGTGATGGTAATCGGCTGACTGGCTGCATGTCGGGGTTGCTGCCGGGCGGCTCCTCCGGCTGCAGCCACCTGCTGATCGAGTGCATGTGCCGCTGAGGCTACGGTGCGGTCTCCACCAGGTCCGTTTTTCTTGATCACCGGCATAGTTCAGGCGAAGCACTCCGGGTATTCGCGGAGCTAGCTTAGTAATTCCTCATTGGCGTGAGAGAGCGAAATCTCGTCTTGCTCTTCGAGGTTGTGGACGACCTCGATGATGCGCTGCTGCGCCTCTTCCACGTCCCGGACTTTCACGGGACCCATGAGATCGATTTCCTCGTCGATCATGGCCGCCGCGCGTTCGCTCATATTGCGCAGGATCTTGGATTTCAGCTCTTCAGACGTGGCCTTCAGCGCAAGGGCAAGGTCCTTCTGCTCTACCTCCACCAGCACGCGTTGCATATCGCGGTCTGTGAGGAACACCAGATCGTCGAATACGAACATAAGGCCCTTGACTGCAGAGGCGAGTTCGGGATCGCGCTGGCGCAAACCATCGATGATGGCGCGTTCGGCGGTGCGGCTGGCGCTGTTGAGGATTTCCGCCACCTTTTCGATGCCGCCTGCCACCTTCAGTTCAGCTCCGAAAATGGAGCCGATTTGCGAACGGATCACTTCCTCGATATCTCGGAGGAGCTGGGGTGAGGTCTGGCTCATCGTGGCTACGCGGTAAACGATCTCCTCCTGAAGCCGCTGCGGCAGGCCCGAAATGATGTCAGCCGCCTTGCGCGGATTGAGATGCGCCAGGATGAGCGCCGTCGTCTGTGGGTGCTCGTTTTCGAGAAAGCTGAGCAGCTGTGAGGTCTCCACTGTCTGTAGCAGGTGGAAGGCGGAAACCTCCATCGCCGCTTCCACCTTCATCATGATTTCCTCTGCCCGGCGTGTCCCGATCGCCTTTTCCAGGGCATCCTTTGCGAATACGACACCACCCTGCGCGACGTAGTCCGCCGCCATTGCCAGTTCGCGGTACTCCACCAGCACTGACTCCACCGTGTCACTGGCTATGTTCCGGAGGCTAGCGATTTGAATGCTGATTCGTTCCACCTCATCGTCGCGCATGTTCTTCAATACCTGCGCAGCTGCTTCCGGCCCCATCGAGATCAGGAGGATAGCGGCCTTGTCGGCACCGTTGAGGATGCGTTCGGTCCTGGCCCCGCTTGGAGCCACAGGACCGTCGGCAGGAAGAGGCACCGGGGTAGGAATGTTCTGGGGGAGTATCTCGCTCACGGGTTGCGCGGCTTAGTCAGGGTTCGGGCTACAGGGAAAGTGAGGTCAGCGCGTGCGATCTTCAGCCATCCACGAGCGAATGACCTCAATCGTGTCGTCTGGTTTGGTAGTGATCTGCTGCTTGATCTCCTCGTACATCAAGTGTTTGGCCTTCAGGCGCTTGCGCGCTTCGGGCGAGAGCTTGCTGGCATACACATCATCTACTGCCACGGGCTCGTCGTCTTCTTCAGGCGGCTGTTGGAGACGTTCTGCCGTGGTGTTCGCGTGCAGCTGCGGGCTGCTTCCGCTGGAAGCTGTGGCAAGCTTGGGCGTACGCTGGGCGAGATCGGCAGGCAGGGCGGGCCGGCCTGCGCCGTTCGCCCCCGCGCTGCTGGCGACGTGCCGGGAGGCCGAACGAATCAGCCACACGGCCAGGGCGAGCGCCACAGCCATGAGCCCATAGCGCAGGTAAAGCTGCACCTGTTGGTTGCGACGCTGGATCTTCAAGTCCTGCGTAAGCTGCTCGTCAACCGACGTATCGAAACGGGTCTGGTGGATTGCAATCCGGTCGCCGCGTTCCGGATTGAAGCCTACCGCGTTCTGAACCATCGATTCGATGTTCTTCAACTCTTCCGGGGTATACGGCACCGGTTCCGCCTGCCCGGATGCAGCCGCGCCGTCAGGAGGCGGCTGCTTATAATTGAGGATGACGGAGACGGTTAGATAGGAAATGTCGCCGACCTCATCTTCCATGCGTTCCTTCGTCCGGGTCAACTCGTAATTTTTAACCGTCGAGTTAGCCGATCCCGGATTGTTTTGCTCCTCCAGCGTTTCTTCGCTGATGACGGTCGCGCTCTCCGGATCGATGCTCTGCTTCTCGGCCACGTGGTGTGAGAAATCCAGGGCAGCCGCCACGCGGACGATGGCATTTCCGGGCCCAAGCACTTGATCCAGCATGCTCTGGCCCTGCTCAGTCAAGTGGTTCTCCACCGCTCGTTCTATTTTCAGTTGAGCTGATCCTATTGCTGCACCGCCGCTATCCGCTTCCGGGTTGGAGAGTAGATTGCCGCGTGTGTCGAGGATGGTGACGCCGTTTGGAGAGAGGCCCTCCACGGCGCCGGCTACCAACTCGGTTACACCTTCGATCTGCTGCGGTGTGAGGCTCGCTCCGCCTGCCAGCTGCAGAACGACAGAAGCCGTTGCCTGAGCCTGGGTCGCGCGGAAAGGGGAGTGGTCGGGGATGACCAGATGGACCCGGCAAAGCTCCACTTGCCTGATGCTGGAGATCGTGCGTGCCAGCTCCCCTTCGAGCGCCCGCTTGAGGTTTAGCTTCTGCATGAAGTCCGTCATGCCCAGCGTGCCTTTGTCGAAAAGCTCGTAGCCGGCAGGCCCATCCGAGACGAGGCCATCACCGGCCAGCTTGAGGCGCAGTTCGTATACGTCCTGTCTGGGCACATAGATTGACGAGCCGCCGTCGCGGATCTCATAGGCAACCTGCTGCGACTCCAGTGATTCGACGATCTTGCCTGCATCTGCGGTCTGCAGATTCCCGAAAAGGAGCGCGTAGTCGGGACGCGCGGCCCAATATGCGATTCCGATGAGCAGGGCGATGCCGCCCAGGATTACGGAACTGAGTGCAACCTGCTGGCCGAGGGTGAGGCGGCCGACAAACTGCTTGATACTGTCCAGATAGGAATTCATGGTGTGGCGAGAACCTGGAGAACCAGCGGGTGGGGTGAAGTGAGTGCGGAAGGGGGTTCGATTTCACCCGTGATCAGACCTGCATGCGCATCAGTTCCTGATAGGTCTCCATCACCTTGTTGCGAACCTCGGTCATGAGCTGGAAGGAGAGCCTGGCTTCGTTCATGGCGATCATGACATCGTGAACGTTGTCCTGCTCGCCGGCCACAAAGGCTGTTACCTGGTGGTTGGCCTCCTTTTGAAGGCCGTCCACCTGGTCGATAGCATCCTTGAAAAAATCTCCGAAGCTGGCGCTGCCGGACTCACGTGGCTGCGGCAGATCGCCGAAGCCGTCCGTTTTACCTGTGGTCCCGGCGCGGAGGCGTTGTAGCTGGGAGATGTTCATGGTATTGCCGTGGATTCGATCTTTTAGCCCTGGACGTCGAGCCGCCCGCCGAGCTTGCTCGCATTCAGCGTTCGAGAAGCTTGCCCCGGTCCATAGAGCCGCATCGACATGGATTCGGAAGCAGGGAAGTAGCGGTCTATCATCTGCTGCTCGTCCTGAGAGAGCTGTGGATGAGACGTTTTCTCTGCCGGGCGGCTGGATGCCGTTTGTTCCGGCGCCTGTGCCGCTGCGCCGGCACGCACGTTGGAACGTGGCTGAACCGGGCTCGCTACGTTGAAACGATTCTGGTAGTAGGGGTTGATACCGTTACTCATGGCCGATAAGGCTGTTCGGGTCTGGGCGGGTGCGTGCAACAGAAGGCTATCGAAGGGTTCAGATCTCCAGGGAACGCTTGACCATTTCCTTCGCGGCCTGCACCACGCTGAGATTGGCTTCGTAGAGTCGGTTCGCAGAGATCATGCGGGACATTTCCTCCACGATGTTCACGTCAGGATAGTAGACGTAGCCCTGGGCGTCTGCATTGGGATGGGTGGGGTCGTATTCAGCCCGCAGCCGCACCTCCTCCTGGATCTGAGTCGTCGGACCCAGGTCGCCGCCCTCAAGGTGGGCGTTGAGTTCGTTTCCTTCCATGTGGCGTGGGTCGGTTCGCTCCATCTCCAGGTCTGCCCTTACCAGCACGTCCCCGAACCGGGCACTCGTTTGGTCAGGTGCCGTCTGCACGGCTCGCTTGAGTGCATAGGGTTGCCCATCGGCCGTGCGGCTCGTGGTGGCGTTGGCGATGTTCTCCGACGCAGCACCGAGTGCGATGCGCTGGGCTTCCATGCCGCGCGCCGATGTACGGAAGACGGAAAAGACGCGGTTGCTGATAAGCATAGGAATATCGATCAGGTGATTAGAGCAGTACCGCTCGTGCTTAAAGCAGGCGCTTATCCAGCGGAACGGCCGGTGATGCCGGCGCTGAGCAGGTCGAACTGCTCCCGGAGGGCTCGCGTAGCGAGTTGCGTCCGCATCTGTGTGTCGGCCATCTCCATCAATTCGTCCTCAAGCTGGGGTGGTCGGTTTTCAACACGGGTTGTGGCCTTGATTTCGGAAGGGTCCCTTACTCCCGGAACGTTGTGGATCGCGTCCTGTAGCTGGTCCTCAAAGGAGACGGTTATGCGCTTGTAACCCGGCGTGTCCAGGTTCGCAATATTGCTCGCCTGCGCCTGCATTCGCATCGTGTAGGCGTCCATCGCCCGGCGCAGCATTCCAATCTGTGGTGTATCCATCGGGCATCCTCCCGTTCATCTGGTTGCCGGGTGCATGTTCAACCATCGTGCCGGGCCATTACGCGGAGAATGATCTGTAAATCGGCCTGAAAACGTCCTCTCGGACCGGAAAAAAGCGCGAGACCGGGAAAGAATTGCCTGAGGCACAGCGGCCGAAACAGCCTGTCGAGTCCACCCGTGTGTGTCATTCGTGGCATACGTTTTGACGTGCCGATCCACACGCATGCGTGATGGCTGTAGGCTCCGGTCTCCGGGTAGAACGTGCCATCGAACCTCCCCATTCGTTTCACAACTGGAACGCCTTGACGTCACCCGCTGAAATGCCGGAATCCCCTGCCGCTGAGCTTACCCGTGAGACCGACTCCGCCTACGACGAGGCTCTCATGGATCTCTCGGTCACGCTGGCGCATCGCATCCGTAGCTTCGTGGCCAGCATAGAAGGCTACACAGACCTGCTGGCCGACACGCTCGGTACGGCAGAGCAGCGGGAACTTGCGCTGCGGATATTGGAAGGCGCCGTACGCATCGAACGCATTCTGGCCGATCTCCAGCTATTTGGAAGGCCGATTGAGCCCGTCATCATCCCGCTTCGGGTTACAGAGGTGATCGCCGAAATCGAGAAGTTCCTCGACGAAGACGAGATGAGTCTGTTCGGGGTGGAGCTGGAGGCCAGCGAGGACCTCGCGATCCTCGCGGACCCCGCCCTGCTCAATCAGACCTTACTGATCCTCGTGCGCAACGCCTTTGAGGCGACGAGCAGCGGCGGCCGGGTTGTGCTAAAGGCCGCGTGCTCCGGCGTGCCCGGCTACGTTCGTTTCGATGTGTGGAACGCGGGCGTGTTGGATGATGACGCCCGGGCGCGCGCCTTCATCCCATTCTTTACGACCAAAGCACAGAACCTCGGCATCGGATTGCCCGTGGCGCGGCGCATCGCGGAGGCACATGGCGGTACGTTGGACCTCGTCTCCAGCTCAAAGGAGGAAGGCACCTGCTTTTCATTGAATGTGCCTCTCTGCACAGATAGGTTTGCAAGTATATTACATTTATAGAATATTGCAGACAGCCGCTCCTCGTCGGAACATCTCCGCACGATCTGAACTTCAGGCCGATCTCTTTTTGCCGGCAGCTAAAACAACCAAAGTCACGCAGTAATCGGGGCCATTCATGGATCGACAGCACCACATCCTCTTTGTAGACGACGAGCAACTGCTACATGGCCTCTTCGAGCGGTTGTTTACCCGCCACGGCATCAAGGTGACCACGTGCTCGAACGCCGTTCAGGCCGTGGAGGAACTGAAGCAGCAGCCGTTTGACCTTGTCGTGACGGATTTCATGATGCCTGACATGGATGGCCTGGAACTGCTGGCGCACATCCGGCAGGAGCATCCGCGTACCCGTGTCATCATGATCACTGCCCATGCCAATGTGCAGCACGCCGTGCGTACGATGAAGAACGGGGCGATCGACTACATCCCCAAGCCGTTTTCGACGACCGAACTCGTGGAGCGGGTACAGCGGGTGCTCGCCGAGCAGTCGGAAGACGACGGGTCCGCCGAGGCCGAACCGAAGCAGCAGCCGAAGCGCGCCCGGAACAAACGGGGCGGGGGGGAGGCCCATTACATCGGCGAACACCCGAGCATTCAGCGTCTCAAGAGCATGCTGTCCGTGCTCGCACGCAACAAGGCGCCGGTTTTTGTTCAGGGCGAGAGCGGCACCGGTAAAGAGATCCTCGCCAAGCTGGTTCACCAGAAGAGTGATCGTGCAGATGGGCCGTATGTGACGCTAAACTGCGCCAATCTGCCCAGCGAACTCGTCGAGAGCCACCTGTTCGGTCATAGAAAGGGGGCGTTTACGGGAGCTATCGAGGACATGACGGGCGCTTTCGAGCGCGCAAACGGGGGGACGCTGCTTCTGGATGAGATCACCGAAATCGATTTGCCCGTCCAGGCCAAGCTGTTGCGTGTCTTACAGGAACACGAGTTCCAGAAGGTCGGGTCGACGGAGCCTCAGAGCGTCGACGTTCGGGTCATCGCAACGAGCAACCGTACACTTTCTGAGGCGATCTCAGCGGGCATCTTCCGCGAAGACCTCTATCATCGTCTCTCAGTCTTCCCCCTTTCCGTTCCGCCGTTGCGGGAACGCATTTCGGACGTGCCTCTACTTGTAAGCCACTTCGTTTCGAAGTATGCGGATCTGTACGGCCTGCCGAAGAAGAAGGTGAGCGGCGACCTGATGCAGCAGTTCATCCAGTATTCCTGGCCCGGCAATGTGCGCCAGCTGGAGAACATGGTGCAGCGAGGCGTGCTGCTTTCAGCGGAGCGGGAGGTGATCGAGCCTGCCGACGTGTTCAATGCGTTCTTTGCAGACGCGGACACGACCCACAGAAGCGTAGGCGAGTCGAACGGCGCCACGAACCTGCAGACCATCGACGACATGGAGCGATTCATGATTCTGCAGGCGCTCGAGGACTCGAACAACAACCAGCAGCAGGCGGCGGACCGGTTGGGCATCAGCGCCCGGACGATCCGAAATAAGCTGAGAAAGTATCGAGAGGAAGGGCATATCTCCTGAAGAAAATCGAGGCAATGATCAGGCTGGCTCAGCCCTGTGTTCCCGTGAGATCCTGAGCAATCCGCATCGCTATCTGCCGCTGCGCTTCGGGAGTATGGTAATATCCACTCTCCATCCGCTGCTTGATCTCACCGATCCGTTCCTGGCTGAGCGGGGCAATGCCGCCAAGCGCCTTTTGGGCGAATCCCAGTTCGCGTAGCTTTATATCCCCGGCAGCCGACCGGGCTGCGTCTGAGATTTCGACCCGATCACTTGCGGTAGACTTCGGATCTACCCTGGCGCTGTCGGAATCGGGCCCGCCTGTGTGTTCGGGGCCGCCCACATACCTGTTGTGGATCTGATCGGAACGGCTACCGCCAATGTTTGAGCTGCGGATATTCATGGTTTCAGTTCTCTACGAACCTGTTCGATACGTACTCCGTCGTGGTTTTAGTATCGGATAGCCCTGCGAAAACTTAAGGCGGGGGCCTGTCCCACCTTGCTCTTGTGGTTACCCGTGCAGGTTCGCATGGAGGATGCCCGCCCGCGTATTGGCGCCCGCGTACGACCTGTGGGCATCATGGTATCGGCCAACGGTGGATAGCTCGCGTTCCAGGTGCGACTCTAACTGTGTCATTGCTCGTTCCAAGACGCTAGACTGCTTCTCGAACTGTGCTGAGAATCCAGCCCACGCCCGGGACAGGGCATTCCGGTCCGTTCGGCTCGTCAACTGTTCCAGCAAGATGCCGCGTTCACGCATCAACGTGCCGAACGTCTCGACGTCCTCCGTTTCCAGGGTATCTATCATCTGGTTGCCAAGGACATAAATATCCTGGAGCAGCGAATGAGGTGCAAGAGGGGAGTCCATTGTTGAAGATGTTTATGTTCTAACCGAAATGCCTGAACGCTATGCTTCCGCCGGCTTCCGTTCGGTTGTACAAAGCTAACCCCGTGCCACTTAGCGTAGCACGGGGGCTGGGGCTTCGCAGGCTCCGGACTGTTACTGCGTACTGTTGAAGAAACTCAGGAAGGTTTGCTGCTGGCCTTGAAACATCGCGATTGTGTTTTGCAGATGTGCGAACTTTTGCCTGAGCTGAGTTTCGCGCCGGGCAAGCCGGGTATCCCAGGTATCGATCTGATCATCTAGCCGGTCGATGCGGTCGTCGAGCGAGGTCTTACGGGCCTCGATGAGCCCGTCAGCCCCAACGTAGGTAGCGAGGACATCGCTGACCCGCGTGGCAATCCCGTCGGTTCCAGAGAAGAAGTCCTGCACCGCCGTGCTGTTCTCCTTGACTGCCGACAGCAGTTTGTCGGAATCGCTGAGGGTGAGCGTGCCGTCGTCGTTCAGCGAGATGCCGAGGTCGGACAGCCAGGAGGGGGCACCATCCGGCTGCCCGGTCACCTGGCCCGCCAGATCGTTGCGCAGCGCATAACGCAGGCCCGTAAAGGCCCTGTCGTTCGCGAAGTCGCCCCGTGTGAAGGTCTCCGTATCGATGCTGCTCTTATTGGCGATGTACTTCAGGACGTCGTTGTACTTTGCAATGAAGTCCTCCACCTGTGACTTTATAGAGCTGCCACCGGGTTCGATGGAGAATTCTTCTGCCGTCGTGGAGACCTTGCTCAGATTCAGTGTTACGCCGTCGAGCGCGTCGGTGACGCTGTTGGACGAGCGGTAAAGTGTCAGTCCGTCGAGCTGGAACTTGCTGTTCAGCTCCGAATCGATTTCCGACGTGCCGACACTTACCACCTGGCCGCCGGCCGTGCCCGAGGCAACGGCGGCATTCGTCACTTCAAGTGTGGAGAGGAGCCCCGCAGATGAGTCGACGAACTGAAGCCGGTTTGTATAGCCGGTCTGTCCGCTTCGAAGGGAGAGGCGGGCTGTGTCGGACGTCTCGTTGACCACGGCGCTGTGGGCCGCCTGGCTGCTCGTGATCGTGCCGTCTTCTACGGCCTGATCCATGGCTGCGTTGATGGCCGATGCGATCTCGCCCAGGATGTCCTTATCCGTCGTTCCCACAGGCGTTACCGACACGGCCACATCGACGCGGTTATCTGGATCGGAGTCCGTAGGCGCCGCGACCTGAATGGTGAACGACTGCGTGCCACCGTTTGCCGCAAAGAAATCAGACAGGGTGGTAGCGGCCGCGGTTCGCTGGTTGCTGATCCGCGTGTCCGTCCGGGCGAGGCGGTCGACCTGGAGGGTGTGTGAGCCGAACGCTGCACTGTCTCCCGCCGATGCCGTGAAGGTCCCCGTGGATGGAACGGAAGCAGACCGGGCGTCAAATGGGTTGGCGAACGGATCGATGAACTGCTTCACCAGCGTGTTCAGAGCCGACACCTTGCTGTCCAGGTCGTTCATCACGCTCTTCAAACGTGTCTGGTCTTCCTGCTCCATTTGAAGACGTGCCTGGGGGATGCGCTCAACGCTGATGATGCTGGCGATGAGCTGCTCGTAGGGGTCGTTTACGTTGGATGGAGCGATTGAACTCGTGGCCATGGACATCGTAATGCTAATGAATGTCGATACGAATCACGCTGGTTGCAGGAAGGCTCTCAAGCGGCTTGCCGGGCGAGCACCCCGTCGCGCCAGGCGTCCCGGAGACCGGTAAGGAGTTCGCCGACGGTGTCGAGGTCGCCTCCTGCGGCGGCCGTCTGGCAATATTCGTAGATCGCGTGGAGCTTCGACGCCAGCTCACCTCCTTCCTGGAAGTTCAGTCCTGCGATCAGCTCATGCAGCACGGCGCGAACTTTCTCGCGGTCGCCGCGATGGCAGGCAGTGATTCCGATCTCGTAGACTTTCGCTACGAGCTGCTCCGGAGAGGCTGATACAACAGCCTGCTCCTGGTACTGACGCATTCTCAGTTGAGCCGTCATACTTCTTCATCTGCGGTCTAGTGGTTCAGGGGGCAATCGGCGTGCCCTTTCTGCGGGGCGGCCGCCTTCGTTCCTGGGATCCGGGCGTTTCCACGAAGCGGAAGCTTTTTCCAGCAGGGGCCTGGATTTTCCCCTGACGCGGGGCAATGCCTCTTCTCCCACGCAGAGTATCGGCGGCCGTGTGTGCAGGCTTAAGGTGTTTCCGGGGTGCAGATGCCGGCGCAGGTTCTCTGGAGTGTTCATGTGTTCTCGGTTTGCGGGTTGAGGGTTTGCGGGTTGAGGGTTTGTGGGTTGAGGGTTGGTTGGCACACATTCACGCGTTTTGTTGTGCCGAGGCGGAATCGGCGATTTTGGGGCATTGGGGGCGGCTTGCATGGCACAACGCTGGTCGAAGGTTGGGAGGTTAAAGGTTCGTCCGTTGCGTGTTGCATTTGCGGGCCGGCACGAATGGCACACATTCACGCGCTTTGTTGTGCCGGGGGGGCAATATCGCCGTTTTTCGGGCGTTTGGGCGAATCGGATGGCACACATGGCACAAGTTTGTTGGTTGTTGGTTGCACACTTTGCACGCCGAGCGCGTGGTTTACGGGGGAGTGCGTGGCACACATTCACCGGGTGACTGGCAGGCGAGACAGGGCTCGGTTCGGCCCGCTGCCTCCTGGATCAGGGGAGTCACCCGGTGAATCGGGCGGGGTTGCATGGCTGTGAGGCATGGCACAACTGGCACACGGTTGTGCCATCGGGTTCGGGTTGCGTGATGCCAAATCCGAATGAGCCGTTTCGTTTTGGGGTGCGGTTGTGTTCGGGGATGTTTCGTAGTGCTGGGATGTCCTTTCTTGCTCGCCCAAGAAAGGACCAAAGAAGGGCGATCGAATCGGAACGCGCTGAATCCCCTTCCCGACGCACGCATCGGACCGAGCGGCGCGCGAGGGTCGGGCGGCAGGTCGGGGCTCTTTCGGTGTTGCGCCGCTCGCTCAACGCGCGGGGATTCATCCGGCGCGCGGATCCACGATTCGATGGGAGGCAAGAGGGAGGGAGCTTCTTTGCTTTGCCGAAAGCATAAATCAATGACCATAAGGGAGGGGTTGGGGGTGGCACTGGTTTACGTTCTGGTAGTGGTGCCGCCACCTGGAGTGGGGCACCACTGGTTTCAACCGGGAGCAGGATGTCAAAGAACGTAGGCGGTGTGGGTTTGGGGGAGGTCTGTTGGTATGTATGAAAATATGTGTCGTTGGGCAAGGTTCTGTTTATAACCTTGACTTTCCGGGTTTGGTGTTGAGGAGTTGGGGAGGGAGAGTCTCTGGCCTGAAGGTTGCAGTGTTGGGTAACGGAACTGATTTCAGTCACTCAAAACTCGAACGTTGAGGAATAGATGAGTGCGTCCTCAAAGGCAGGGTCAAGCCCCACGCTTTCCTTGTGCATGATCGTCAAGAATGAGGGGCAGACGCTCGAACGGTGCCTCGGCTCCGCGCGACCCTACGTGGATGAGATCGTGGTAGTCGATACGGGGTCGACTGACGGGACACAGGATATCGCCCGGCGGTACGCCGACCGGTTCGAGGAGATCGAGTGGCCGAATTCGTTTGCAGCGGCCAGGAACCACAGCATGGACCTGGGCACCGGCGATTTTCTCATGATTCTCGACGGAGACGAATATATCCAGGAGGCATTTCACTGGAAGCGGATCCGGCGTGCGCTGCGAATGCCTCGCCTGGCCGCGATCCAGCTTCCTATTCTGAGTCTGCTAGGCGAGGAGCACATGGTGACAGGCGACCGGATGATGCAGGAGCGTCTATTCCGCAACCATCCGTCGATTCGCTACATCGGGAGCGTCCATAACCAGATCCAGGAGAATCTGAAAGACTACGTCCGCGCGACCGGTGAACAGGTCATTACAGTCGAAGCGGAGGTGATCCACACCGGCTACGCACTCGACCCGGAGGAGATGAAGGGGAAGTACCGACCCCGGCTGAATCTTTTGCTCACGGAATATCATCAACCTCGTTCGGACCTCTACCGTTCGTACTACGGGTACCAGTTGGGGGTGGTGTATTTCGTTCTAGAGGACTTTGAAGGAGCCGCGCGTATTTTCGACGAGATCAACTTCGATTTGCTAACCCCACAGAATGCGTTCTATTCCCATTTTCTGGCGGTGCAGTGCGCCCTCAAACTCGGGAAGCCGGAGGCTGCTCTGCACCACGCGAACGGCATGTTAAGCCTCGATCGGACAGAACCCATAGGCTACTTTTCGGCGGGGCACGCGCTGTTACGCGCCGGGAATCCTATGGACGGGATGCTGATGTTCCTGGAAGCTTTTAAGGTCAGTGCAGCGCCCGGCGCATCCCCCCGGTTTCTCTTGAACCCGTCTTCTGTGTTCAAAGTCGTTGCCCGTTTCTGTTCGCACGTCGGTGCGTTGAAGTATGCAGAGGCTTTCGAGGTTCTCGGATCCAGGGACCGGTACGACGGGTCTGCGGCGCACGCGCTCGCTACCTCGCTCCAGGCGGATCTTGCGAGAAGCGGGCAGGAATTGGTAATGAGTAATGAGTAATAGGGAATCCGATTAAACATTTTAGGGATGGCTGTCATTGTGAGGATATTGCGTCGCTACGCTGCTAATGATACCAAATCAGGCTATACCCTTTAACTACGGTTGTCATTGCGAGGAGCTGGCAACGAAGCAATCTCCTGGCAAGGTGCAATGCCTGTCGAGATTGCTTCGCAGGCTGCTAATGACATGAGGTTCTCGTCGGGTTTGAGGGACCGGAGAGATTCTTCACTGCGTTCAGAATGACATGGTGGTGAAGCGGGGTAGTGGGGCCGTTCTTGAAGGATCTGCCGGGCTGGAAGGAGGCGGAAGCTAAGGCGCTTCAGGTCATGATCGCACGGACGGAAAACTTGCTTTCCTGGGGGCTCGCAATGACAGCCTTCTTTAACAGTCTACCGGACTTGGTATCAAAGGCCATGAAAGGAGGGAGGGCTTCTTTTGCTTTTGCCATTCGTCAAGTGAATAACCGGATTTGGTATTACGTCCCTGGCTTCGACGGTTCTACTTGTGAATATGCGGATCTGGGATCGGACGTACCCAAGCTAAGCCCTCGGCGCTCGCGGTGAAAACAGAAAAACCCATATCTACGTCTCCGCCGTCGGCGCGCGTGCGT
>DASSAV010000347.1:0-4511 GCA_035699265.1 Rhodothermales bacterium | reverse complement strand
GACACATGGGCCGTGGGCTCACAATTTCCTATACTCCTGCTACGTTCATGTTCTATCGCTTCGTCCGGATCGGAGCGATAGAACATGCTCTGCTGTAGCCGTCCCTCGCCACGCATCCGCAACTCCCATGAAAGCATTCCTGCTCATCTGCCTGCTTTTCCAGCTCGGCTCCCGGACATATGCGCAAGTTCCTGAAAAGCAGGTATCATCGTCTGTCCGCCGCGCTACGGTGTACCGTAGCGGCGCCCGCATCACGCGCGAGGCCCGGGCCGCCATTCCCGCAGGCACTTCCTCGCTCCTGTTCACCGGCCTTACTGCCACACTGGACCCCCAGAGTGTGCAACTGGACGCCGGCGGCGACTTCACCGTCCTGTCCGTCACCCACCGGTTCAACTACGTGGACGAGTCCGGACCCTCCCCCGAAGTTGCCGCGCTCACCAGGAAAAAGGCCGCAAAGGAAGACTCGCTCAAGCTGGCTCAGGCCATGCTGCAAGTATATCAGGAAGAAGAAAAGATGCTGCTCAGCAACCGGTCCATAGGCGGCACCTCGGGCATCCAGACGGCGGCATTGAAAGATGCCGTGATCTTCTTCCGCGAGCGCCTCACCGACATGAAGACCCGGCAGCTCGAGACACGGCAGGAGATCAGCCGCCTCCAGGCCGACGTCACGGCACTCGACCGGCAGATCAACGAGGTCCAGACGAACCGGCGGCAAAATACGTCCAGCGAGGTCTTGGTGACCGTCGCGGCGCCCGCCCCCACGCACGGCTCATTCGCGCTGAGCTACATGACCCCTGCCTCACGCTGGACGCCGCACTATGACCTGCGCGTCGCCGACGTGGGCGCCCCCATCGCCTGGGATTACAACGCCGACGTGCAGCAGTCCTCCGGCGAGGACTGGCACAACGTCCGCCTGACGCTCTCTACCGGCGATCCCACCCGCCCCGGCACACGCCCCGAACTCCACCCCTGGCGCATCGGATTCCTCCAGCCCCGAAGAGTTATCATGCAGGAGGGCGCTGCTGCCAGCCTCGCCATTTTCGGGCCTCGGGTCTCGAATCCCTCCAGCGTTTCAGGAACGATCGTAGACGCCCAGACGGGTGATCCCCTTCCCGGTGTTTCTGTTGCCATCGACAACTCAAATGCCGGAACAGTGACTGATGTACAGGGGCGATATACCCTGACGATCCCGCCTGGCAGCCGAACACTGCGGGTCGCGTTCATCGGTTATGCGAGCACCACGGCTCCGATTGCTTCAAATCGAATCGACTTCAGGCTCGCCCCGATGACCGTGAGCTTGAACGAGGTCGTCGTGATGGGAGTGGAGGCTTCTGCTGCGGCGGACCGAGCTTCCGGCGCCGTGCCGGGGGTGGCGACGGAAAACGCCACCACGGTCGAGTTCGAAATCGCTATCCCGTATACCATCCCCTCCGACGGCAAGCCCAACACGGTCAAGATCCAGGAATACGAGGTCCCCGCATCCTACCGGTACTTCGCCGCGCCCCGGCTCGACCGGGCCGCCTTCCTGACGGCGCGCATCACCGGATGGGAGAAATACCACCTGCTCCCCGCTCAGGCCAACGTGTTCTTCGGCGGCACGTACGTCGGCGAAGTCGCGCTCGACCCTGGCCGCGTATCCGATACGCTCGTCGTGTCCCTCGGACGGGACGCCGGCATTTCCATCGAGCGTACCGAGCGGGAGGACTTCACGAAGCGCCAGTTCTTCGGCAGCAAGCAGACCGAAACGCATGCCTTCGACATCGCCATCCGGAATAACAAGCGTGTTCCAGTCGACATCGCCGTCCAGGACCAGGTACCCCTCTCCACCGACGAGCAGATCGACGTAGACGCGGACGTATCGGACGATGGGATACTGGATGAGACCACCGGCATCGTAACGTGGCGCCTGCGCCTCCCACCGGGCGCGAGCGAGACAACCACCCTCCGCCATGCCGTCTCCTACCCCAAAGGGCGCGACGTAGCACTGTAACCCCGGCCGCCGGCATGAAGAGGAGTAGGGACCATAGCCAGCCGTAAGCCCGTCCCGGATCCCCTCTAACCGGCAGGCGTTGTGTGATCTGATCAGGCCCTATTATATTGGCGTACAGAAACCAGCGCGGCGACGAACGACCATGCTCACAGCCTACATCGAAGCCGCCATGCGGCACGCCACATATGAGATCCTGGAAGATGGCGAAGGCTATTATGGAGAGATCCCCGGCATTCAGGGCGTATGGGCCAATGCGGAAACACTCGAAGCCTGCCGGGATGAGCTACAATCCACACTCGAAGACTGGATTCTCTTCCGCCTGCACCGCGGCAGGGAAATACCCGTGCTGTATGGCCTCAACCTCAATCCAGTAGCGCAACAAGCCGCCTGATGCCGCCCTTCGGACCCATTAAGCGTCGAGATCTCGTTCGATGCCTGCGCAAACTCGGCTTTGAGGGTCCTTTCTCCGGCGGCAAACACCTGTACATGGAAAAGGGGCCGGTAGACGTCACGATCCCGAACCCCCACGGAAGCGAAATCAGCAAGAACCTCCTTGCTCGCATCCTACGCCAGGCCGGCATCACCCGCGACGAGTGGGAAAGCCTCTGATCTCAGCCCCAAGAGTACCTTCCGCTAGCGTCGAGACGGATCTTTCATCGGATACAGCGCCGACCGGTACCATCCAAAGCGCTCACCCTCCCCGGCTTCCTGGTACGCTTCACACTCGGCATTCACTGACTTTGCCTCCGCCTCCCGCCCGGCGCGAGCCAGACTGCCACCCTCCGCTACACCGTCTCCTACCCGAAAGACCGCGAGGGGGCGCTGTAGCCCGCCCCGGATCACCTTTCACCGGCAAGCGTTTCCTCATCTGGTCAGGCAACGCTAAATTGGCAGGCAGAAACAAGCGCGGCGACGAACAACCATGCTCACAGCCTACATCGAAGCCGCCATGCGGCACGCCACGTACGAGATCCTGGAGGATGGCGAAGGCTATTATGGAGAGATCCCCGGCATCCAGGGCGTATGGGTCAATGCGGAAACACTCGAAGCCTGCCGGGATGAGCTCCAGTCGGTGCTGGAAGACTGGATTCTAGTTGGCTTTCACCTGGGCGCCGTCATTCCTCCTGTGGATGGGATAGATCTAAATCCCATTGCTGAAAAGGCGGCTTAATCCATGCCGCCGTTCGGGCCGATTACGCGGCAGAAGTTGATCCGGTCATTTCGGAAGGCTGCGTTCGAAGGACCTTATCCGGGCAAGAAGCACCAGTTTATGTATCGGCCCGAGGACCCTTCCCAACGTGTTTACATCCCGAATCCCCACGGAAGCGAAATCAGCAAGAACCTCCTTGCCCGCATCCTACGCCAGGCCGGCATCACCCGCGACGAGTGGGAAAGCCTCTGATATGAGCCTGCCATCGGTTTGCTCCTGCCTCTCCACGACGGCACGCTCACCTTCACAGAGACGAGCAATGATTGGCTGGGGGGTACGTTGACTTCACGGCCCCGAAGCGCCGCGGCGCTCTCATACCAAATCCGGTTATTCACTTGAACAATGGCGGAAGCGAATCAAACTCCCCTCCCCATCCGCCTCTCTCTTGAATCCGTCGAATCACGGCCCGAGCGCCGGAGGGAATCCCCGTGCGGTTGAGCGAGTGGCGCCCGAGACACCCTCCGCATGATCGCCATCGCTCATGCGCCGCTCGGTCGATGTGCGCGCCGGGAAGGGGATTCGAGCGTTCTGATTCGATGCGCCCTTCTTTGGTCCTTTCTTGGGCGCGCAAGAAAGGACATGCCCCGGGAAAGCACATCCCCAATCACCACCTGCCCCGAAAGGCCCTCCTAGACAGCAGAGGCCGGGGTGGTTCGCATCTGCTCATAAAACAGAACTGTTCAACCGGAGTTGGTATCACTCCTCATCTTCCCCCCCCAGCCAGGCGCGCCAGGCGTCGGCGTTGAAGGGACGTCCGAGGAAGCGCTCGACGAGGACCCCCGCCGGGGCCCTCCCCGTCTGCGCAAGGACCACGTCGCGGTACCGACGGCCGGCCGCAGGGTCGAGCAGATTGTCGCGGTCGAACCCGGTGAGCAGGTCGCGCGCGATCACCGCCGACCACAGGTAGGTGTAGTAGTTCGACGAGTACGGGTTGAGGTGGGGAAGCGACGTCGCAAGGTGGAACCCGTCCGGGACCTCGAATGGGAAGTACGCCTCCGTCACTCGCGCCTCGACGGCCGCCGTCGGCTCCTCGGCCGGGGGGCCGTCGAACAGTTCGAGGGAGAGGGCGGCGGGCCAGAGGCCGAAGGCCCGCGCGAACAGCGCGCGTCCGAACCCCTCGGCGCGACGGTAAGCCGCAATCAGCTCCTCCGGGATCGGCTCGCCCGTCTCGTAGTGCCGCGCGAAGCTCCGGAGCACCGCGGGGTCGTGCTCCCACTCCTCCACTAGCTGCGAGGGCGCCTCGATGAAGTCCCACTCGACCTCCCCCATAATCGCCGACTGCCCCGCGAGGAGGGCGTGCACGAGGTGGCC
>DASSAV010000346.1:0-13363 GCA_035699265.1 Rhodothermales bacterium | reverse complement strand
TCGCCCAGGGATCGCCAGCGTATGGGAAAGCAACACCCTCCGGCCCTGGCGGGCCACCTCCCTCGGAGGGAGGAGTTGAACGCGCTTCGCTCTTTCCAAACAGTCTCCCAGCTTTGCACAAGAGTTTTACAGAACGGGTATTAGAAGATAGATATGGCTGAGCTGCACCGCCAGGTCAGCTTCGAGGAGGTGCGGCGGTCAGTCGGGAGTCGCGCAGCGTGAGCATCTGAACCTCAGGCGCTTACCCCGCAGAATTCGGGGCTATACGGCAACATATCAATGCTTGCGACACCGCCGTAAGTCGGTTCATGATGGCGTAGAGGGGAGCGGGAGCGGGTATTATGCTGTTTCCATCCCCGCAGGTACCAGCGCCCCGATGATCTCGCGGGCGGCGGGGAGGTCGGTAACGTTCTGGACGATGGCTCGGACGCGCTTGCCGGGGCCTTCCTTGATGACGTAGCGGTGGTCCAGCTCCGTCAGGTGAGCGAGGACGGGGTGGAAGACGTGCTCGTAGAAGTAAGGGTCTTCGTCGGGCGAGGGCATCTCCAGGAAGAGTCGCTGGTTCTTTAACGTGATCTTTGGAAGGCGGAGCGCCTGGGCTTCGGTCTTGATGAGCGCGGCGGTGAACAAGTTCTCGGCTTCGCCGGGCACGGGACCGAAACGGTCGGCCATCTCGGTACGGATCTCGGCCAGGGCCTCGTCGGTGTCAGCCTCGCTGATCCGGCGATAGACGTTCAACCGCTCAACGTTGTTCGAGACGTACTCGTTCGGGATGTAGGCGTCCTCGTCCACATCTACGGTCGTTTCCTCGGCGCGTGGGATTGGAGCGGAGGTGAAGAGGCCGGAGAATTCTTCGGCCCGGAGTTCCTGCACGGCCTCGTCCAGGATCTTGTGATAGGTCTCGAACCCGATATCTTCGATGAACCCGCTCTGCTCGGCGCCGAGCAGGTTGCCCGCCCCACGAATGTCCAGATCGCGCATGGCGATATTGAACCCGCTGCCGAGCTCGCTGAATTCTTCTACGGCCTGGAGTCGCTGGCGGGCTTCGCGGGTGAGGCCGTGTACGGACGAGACGAGGAGATAACAGAACGCCTTGCGGTCGGAGCGCCCGACCCGTCCGCGCAACTGGTGCAGCTCGGAGAGGCCGAAGTGCTGGGCGTTGTTGATGATGATGGTGTTTGCGTTCTTGATGTCGAGGCCGCTTTCGATGATGTTGGTCGAGACCAGCACGTCGTACTTCCCATCGACGAAAGCCAGCATGGTTTTCTCCAGGTCGGCCGCCCTCATCTGCCCGTGTGCCACGCCGATGCGCGTATCCGGCGAGATGGCCCGGATCATAGACGCGATCTCTTCGATATTCTGGACGCGGTTGTGGATGAAGAAGACCTGACCGCCACGGCTCGTCTCGTACTTGACGGCATCCCGGATGAGGTTCTTATCGAACGTATGGATCTCTGTGAGGATGGGCTGCCGGTTGGGCGGCGGGGTGTTGATGATCGACAGGTCGCGGGCGCCGAGGAGGGAGAATTGCAGGGTGCGGGGAATGGGGGTTGCGGTGAGCGTGAGCGTGTCGACCTCGGCCCGCAACTGCCTGAGTTTCTCTTTGGCGGCGACACCGAAATGCTGTTCTTCGTCTATAATAAGAAGGCCCAGGTCTTTGAATTTAATGTCTTTGGACGCAAGCCGGTGTGTGCCGATCAGGATATCCAACTCGCCGTTTTCCAACTTCTTCAGGGTTTCTTTCTGTTCCTGGGCTGTCCGGAAGCGGGAGATGCTATCGATACGGACGGGGAAGTTGGCGAGGCGGCGAGAGAACGTCTCGAAGTGCTGCCGAGCGAGGATGGTAGTGGGGACGAGGACGCCTACCTGCTTGCCGTCCTGAACCGCCTTGAAAGCGGCGCGGATGGCGACCTCCGTTTTTCCGAAACCCACGTCGCCGCAGACGAGTCGGTCCATGGGAATAGGCTGCTCCATATCCTCCTTGACGGCCTCGGACGAAGCAGCCTGGTCGGGGGTGTCCTCGAACTCGAAGGACGCCTCCAGTTCGCGCTGCCAAATGGTGTCGGGGGGAAAGGCGTGTCCTCGTGAGGCTTTACGCTGGGCATAGAGCTTGATGAGGTCGCGCGCGATATCCTTGACGCGCTTCTTCGCCTTCGCCTTCGTACGCTCCCACTGACCTGAACCCAGCTTGGTCAGCCTGGGCTGATGGCCTTCTTTACCTGTGTATTTACTGAGTTTATGGAGCGCATTGACGTTGACATAGAGGAGATCGTTGTCCGCAAAGAGGACGCGTACGGCCTCCTGATGCTTGTTGCGGACGGTGATCTTTTCCATGCCGGCGAACTTGCCGATGCCATAGTCGATGTGGACGACGAAGTCGCCCGGCTGGAGGTTCTGGACTTCGCGCAGGGTGAGCCCGCCCTGCTGCTTTTTGCGTTTGCGGGATGTGGGCCTGTGATAGCGGTCGAAGATCTGGTGGTCGGTATAGACGGCAAGTTTGAGCGCAGGGATTTCGAAGCCCTGGTGGAGGGACTCGACCGTCATGTTCAGCGCCAGCGGGTGCTCGTCCAGTTCCAACAATTCGTGCAGGCGAGATTCCTGCGCGCGGCTGTCGCAAAGAACATGGGTCTCGATATCCTGCGATGCATTCTTCTTTAGTTGCGTTCGGAGCAGGCCGACGTTGCTGTTGAAGGCCGGTTGCGGACGGCCCTCAACCGAGATCACGGCTTCAGGCTGCTCGTCCAAGAAGGCGCCGAAGTAGATCCGATCACGTGTTTCCAGCAGGGAACGAAGAGCGTTCGTATCACAGTAGCGATCCACAACCGATGCAAGCCCGACCTCTGCTTCATTAACTGCATTGTCGTATGCTTCTTGCGCTTGCCCATAGAGCACCTCTACGCTGTCGTAAACGGCGGCAGGGTCAAATATGGCGATCTGTGTGCCCTTCGGCAGGTACTGAAACAATGTTGTATGGCGCCCCGCAGCGTTCGTGACGGTATGTTCGAGGTCAGGCACGAGGCGTGCGGTCGTGAGGCGGCTTACCGAGCGCTGTGTGCGTGAGTCGACCTCCCGGATCGAGTCGATTTCATCTCCGAAGAACTCGATGCGGATGGGAAACTCGCCTGCATACGGAAAAACGTCGAGGATACCACCGCGGGCGGCCAGTTCACCTGGCTGCTCGACGAACTCTACGCGCTGAAAACCCTGTCTGACGAGCCGCTCAATCAGGTCTTCCAGTGGAATGCTTTCGCCCGTCGAAATGGTCGTGGTCTCTTGTTGAAGGAGATCGCGTGCCGGGACTTTTTCGTAGATGGCCTCTGCGCTCGCGACGAGTAGTGGATGCTCGACCGTCCCGAGTTGCTGCAGAAGGTCGCTTCTCCGGATGACAGGGGCAGGGTCTACGATTTCCTCATGGTCGAAAGGCCGTCGCCCGCTCGCAGGGAAGTTCAGGAGCTCGGGCGTAGCCCCCAGGATCTGCTCGACATCGCTGAAGAGGTAAGCAGCCTGTTCTTCGGAGGCAACAAGGCAGAGGAGGGGCGCCTGTAGCTCCACATGGAGCATGCCGACGAGAAACGCCGGGATGGAGCCGGTTGCCCCTTTTACGTGGATGGTGCGCGGGTCTTCGGGGTGGCTCTCGGCGGCCCACCTTGTGAGTTGCCTGGCAAAATCGGCTGCTGAGATGCGGCTCTGGATCGGTTTCAGCGACACGGGACTTCTTCGCGGGCTCTGGGCTTCTTTTCCGGGTTTTGCATGTCAGTGTTTCACGTGGAACACTGACGCATGTTAAGGCTGGATGGCCAGGCGAACGAATCCGTCCGCACGGGCCAGACGCTCGCGTGCCTCCTCAAGGTCGACGTTTGCGAGAATCATGACCAGTGCCGATTTCACGTGGCCCCCTGCCAGGCGTAGCACGCGCTCCGCTTCGTCGTAATCGATACCGGTTACCGTCATGACGATACGCTTTGAACGCTCGACGAGCTTCTTGTTCGTCATTTGAAGGTCTATCATCATATTCTCATAAACCTTCCCCAGCCGAATCATAGCTGCTGTGGTAATCATGTTCAGGACGAGCTTTTGCGCCGTTCCACTTTTCATGCGGGTCGAGCCCATCACGACCTCCGGGCCGACGACCGGGCAAATCGCCACGTCTACATCCAGCGTAAACTCGGAGCGTGGATTGCACGTGACGAAAAGCGTTTTGGATCCGATTTGTCGTGCGTACTTCACGGCGCCGACGACGTAGGGTGTGCGCCGGCTCGCTGCGATACCACAGACGACATCTGCCGCCGTGACACCCGCTTCGCGCAGGGCGTCGGCGCCGTTCTCCTCCCGGTCCTCTGCGCCTTCCTGGGCTTGAAACACGGCTTCGCGGCCTCCGGCGATCAATCCCTGCACCATCTCCGGTGGTGTGCCGAAGGTGGGCGGACACTCGACGGCATCGACAATTCCCAGCCGGCCGCTCGTCCCGGCCCCCGCATAGAACAGCCTGCCGCCGCGCCTGAAGGCGCTTACGACGATTTCCACAGCCTGTTCGATATACGGGATCTCCTCCCGCACAGCAATGGGCACATGGTGGTCTTCCGTGTTGATGATGTCGAGGATCTCACGGACGGACGCCGTGTCGATGGCCATAGACCGTGGATTTCGCTGTTCGGTAGCGAGGCCGCGGATTTCGTCGAAAAGAGCGCGTTCCGTCATTGGTAGGGTAGAGCGCGCCGCCTTCTTACGCGGCGGCAACTGATGAACAGAATAATGAGGAGGCAACCCAGCCTCCATTTGGTATGGATTCTCGGCCGAATTCATACACCGTCTTCAACTCAACAGTGGTGATCGCCCGCCGCTTTTGCATGCCGAAAGGCTTTGGCGACCTGGGGTGATAAGGTGGAAGGGCCTGCAACAACAGGACGTATGATATGGACAGGATCATGGACCAGATAAAGCTCAGGCTGGGCCGCGGGTAGAGGATCGGAATCTGCATTGTTAACCTGGCGGCAGGTTGCTGGTGCGGCGAGAAGTTACCGAACGAAAGCGGGTCGTGCGCGTATCGAAGGGCAACTTTTTCGGGGTTCGTGCCTGTCTTTCATAGCCGATATCGGTCGCTGCCTTACGAGTCGTCGCCTTCCGCATGCGTATTCGATCCCTTCACCTCGTCTCTTTTCGGGCTCACAACGACAATAAAGTCACGTTCGCGCGCAAGGTGAACCTGCTTTTCGGGCCCAATGGAGCCGGGAAGACGAACATACTGGAAGCGATCCACTATCTCTGCCTCTCGAAGAGCTTTCTTGCGACGAGGGATACTTATGCCCTGCAGGAAGGCGCCCCTTTCTTTGAATTGGACGGACAGTTTGAAAGTGAGCGGGGGCGAGAATTGTCGGTCCGGCTTGTGTACGTCCCTGCGGAGGGGAAAAGAGTATTGGTAAACAGAGCGCCCCTCGAACGTCTATCGCAGATCGTGGGGCAGTTGCCTGTCGTAGTGTTCTCGCCAGAGGACCAGGTGCTCACCGCAGGTGGGCCGGAGGAGCGACGGCGCTTTATGGACAACATCCTGAGCCAGGCGCGCCCCGTATACCTCGACGATCTCATCAGCTATCGCCGGGCACTCAAGCAGCGCAACGAGTTGCTCCTGCGGCACCGCCGGGGGAGGGGAGCAGGATTGTCGGATGAGGTACTGAACTCATGGACGGCGGAGCTCGTCGTGCTGGGTAGCCGCATTGTTGCCATGAGGCTACGGTTTGTATCGGAGTTTAAGGCTTTCCTGGAGAAAGCATTCTCATGCATTGAGGGTGGGATTGAGGACCCCACCCTCACCTATGAGACCATTACACCACTGGAACCGGACGCCACCATCGAAGAGATCGAACATAAGTTCGGGGGAAAACTGACACGTGTTTCCCGGCGAGAACGAGAAGTTGGGCGCACCCTCGCAGGGCCGCATCTCGACGAGATCATCTTCCGAACGAATGGCAGAGAGGTGCGTCGTTATGCGTCGCAGGGGCAGCATCGGACGTTCGGGATGGCGATAAAGCTGGCGCAATACTTCTACCTGGCTGATCGACTCGAGGAAAGCCCCATACTGCTGCTGGACGATGTATTCGGAAATCTGGATCCTGAGCGGACGAGGGTTCTCATGATGTTGCTTCAGACGGAGGCTGTGGGCCAGAGTATCATCACCACGGCGCATGCAGAGCCTCTGCTCGCGCATCTTGCGTTCGACGAGTCCACTTCAAAAGCGATGGAGGTTGTCGGCGGATGTGTCGTGGCGCCTGTTTGATGGTGCCGGCTTTACAGGGAGGAGCCGACTCGGATTGTGATAAGGCTGTCTGTTATAGAGGAGACTGGAATCCGAAGTCCGTCTGATGATCTTAATGGGCAGTCACGTACATCGGCGAACAGGGGGACGGCGCTTCCGTCCAGTATCCGGCGATATACCCGTTGCACTACAAAGGCAGGCTCATGCATACTCTCGAACGTGCTGTGTTCCACGTGGAACGTCTCAGGGCCATCGCCCTACTCCTTCTGATTACGACGTTCGCATCTGCATGCGTTGTTTCGCGGAGTCCGGTAACCGGCAACAAGCGTGCATACGGGTACACGTGGGAACAGGAGGTCCAGCTAGGAAAGCAGGCAGACCAGCAGGTAATGCAGCAGTTTGCGCTGGTAGACGATGCGAATCTCAATCAGTACGTGCAGGGCGTCGCACAGAACGTGCTCGCCAACAGCCGGCTTCGCCAGCCTGATACACCGGCTAAATTCAAGAACACGCCGTTCACCTTTCGCATTCTCGATTCTCCCGTCGTGAACGCTTTTGCCTTGCCAGGTGGATACGTCTACGTCACGCGGGGCTTGCTGACGCATCTGGAGAACGAGGCGCAATTGGCCGTGGTACTCGGGCATGAGATCGGCCACGTAGCGGCGCGTCATGCCTCGCAGCAGGCGCTGCAACAGCAGCTCGGGCAGTTGGGCGTCGTCGGGGGCGCCATCCTGGGAGGCGTCGTCCTGGGTCCGCAGGCCGCACAGAACATTCTCAACCTGGGGAGCCAGGCGGCTCAACTCCTGTTTCTGAGCTACAGCCGCGACGCGGAGCGGGAAGCGGACCAGCTGGGCGTGGAGGACGCCGAGTTGACCGGCTACGAAGCATCTTCCGCAGCCGACTTCTTCGAAACCCTCAAGCGGCTCGATGCAAAGCAGGGAGCACTGCCGACGTTTCTTTCGACCCACCCCGATCCGGGCGAGCGCGAGCAAACCGTAAGGCAGCTCGACGCCGAATGGGACATGAAGGTTCAAGCCAATACGCTGGACCGGGCCCAATTCTTGCAACATTTGGACGGTGTCGTTCTCGGTGAGAACCCACGGGAGGGATTCGTAGAGAACGGCACCTTCTACCATCCGGAATTACGGTTCCAATTCCCTGTTCCGCAGGGGTTTAGCGTGATTAATGAGGCCAGTCTGGTCGCGCTCGTGGCGCCCAATCAGCAGGCGGTGGAAATTTTCCAGATCGCCCAGGGGAGTTCCGCGCAAGCGGCCGCTTCCCAGTTTGCCAACCAGCAGGGCATACAGGTGATCGAGAACGGGCCGACGCGGTCGAGCGGTCAGCCTGCCTATTACGTGGTTGCACAGGCTCAGACACAAGACGGTCAGACTGTAGAGCTGATCGCCGACTTCATCGAGTACGGAAACCGCGTATACAGCTTCCTGGGCTACACCACGCCGCAACTCTTTCCCCAGTATCAGAACGCCTTTTTGCAGGCCGCGCGGGGATTTGCGCCTCTTACCGACCCCCGGATCCTGAACATTCAGCCCGCCCGAGTCAATATCGTGGCGGCTTCCCGCACGGCTCCGTTCAGCACTTTCGTGCCGCAGAACTTGCCGCCGGGTATGTCGGCCCAGGATCTGGCCGTCTTGAACCAGGTGGACCTCGGCGAAACCATCCAGGAAGGAACCCTGCTGAAGCTGCCAGCCAGGTGAGCGTGCTGCGAAATCACGGCTGGGCAGCACGCTGTGTCAACGCGGGTCGACAGGTTTGCCACTGCGCCCCGAAAGAGATGTCTTTTCGTATGTCGCAGTGCACAGACCATCTCGCATCAACGCAGCCGAATTCATCCGTGTAGACCTGTGCGTCCCCAACGGCGGATTCCCGTTCCGGTTCGGCGCAGCCATGCAGATGTTCGGTCGCATCCTTTAACGTATTATACTGAATATCATAAACTTACAAGTCGTACTCATAGCCCGCAGAATGTCTCTTCTGACCCGGGCTGCATCAGAATATCTGATATAGGGGGGAAGCTGGCACCCACGATGTTGCTTGCAGCGAACCTATCATTTCAACGACAAGCGCCGCTCTGGGGCGAGCGCTCCGATGCTGAGTCTGCCAGAGTAGCGAGGCTGAAGCTTTCACCCCTGCCGGCAGGATCCGCTATCCGCAGTACACGAGGGTGCCGAACTTTCGGTTACTCAGGTCGGTACGACGATCCGCCTACTCCATCTACACAAGGGTCTTCCGGGATTAATGCGCCTTCTGCTCGTCACACAAGACTTCCCGCCGGATGTGGGTGGCATCCAGACCTATGCCGCCGAGTTAGCCCCGAAGCTAGCCGAACGCACCGATCACTTCGCGGTGCTGGCGCCGCAGCGGCCAGGTTCCGAGCAAATTGATACCAAGCTGTCGTTTCCGGTCCTCCGGGTGCCCGTTCGCCCCGATCTTCTGCCGCTGGCCATGCTGACTCGCCTCCCAGGACTCGTTCGGCGTGAGCGCTTTGATGCCATCTTGCACGCGCAGTGGCAGACCGCAATCGCTTCTACCCTGGCGAGGCGCCTGAGTGGCTACCCTCGCGCGATTGTTTCCGCCGCACACGGTCGCGAACTCCTGTTCAATCCTTTCTCCAGGGCTCCGGCGGTGCAGGCTTATAATCAGACCCGGAAGTGGGTGCTCGGTCATATCGACGCCTTTACACCTGTGAGTAGTTTTACAGGGCGTCTACTCCAGAACCTGGGCGTTCCCTCGGAGAAAGTCAGGGTTGTAACGAATGGCACGGATCCTGATTTATTTCGGCCGATGGATGACCGTGCTGTGAGGGAACGGCTCGGCCTTGAGGGCAAGTTCGTGATCCTCACCGTAAGTCGATTGATAGCGCGGAAAGGGGGTGATACGGTGATCCAGGCACTCCCGGAGATCGTGGCAGACGTCCCCAACGTCACGTTCGTCATTATCGGTGAGGGGCCGTTCATGTGTGAGTTGGAACGGCAAGCGCAGGCCCTCAGGGTCGAGGATTACGTCCTTTTCCTGGGGCGGATTCCTCACGAACAGCTTCCGATCTACTACAACACATCCGACGTATTCGTATTGCCTTCCCGCGAAGAGCCGCCCGAGGTAGAGGGCTTGCCGATTTCATTCCTTGAGGCCGAGGCTTGCGGAAAGCCCGTAATTGGGGCCCGCTCCGGAGGCATCCCGGATGCCGTATTGGAAGGAGAAACCGGTTTGCTGGTGCCACCGGACGATCCGCAAGCCTTAGGCGAAGCTGTCCTTAGGCTTGCTCATGATCCCGAGTACGCCCGTCGACTTGGACGTCAGGGCCGGGAATACGTGCTCCGGCGCGGCAATTGGGAGTACGCCGGTTCCAGCATATTCGAGGTTCTTCAGCGCGCTTTGGTTGGAATTGCATGAAGCGCGCCGTTTGCATTTCGTTTTAATGGCGGGATTGGTTAATTCCAGAGCCGCAAACAGGCCCCTCTGTCTTCCAAACTCGCTATGCACACGTACCAGACACTCCAGATCGGCGATTCCTACAAGTTCTCGCGGGTTCTTACGCAAGAAGACGTTCGTGCCTTCGCTGAACTCACCGGAGATGACAACCCCCTCCACGTCGATGCGGAATATGCTCGGAACACCCGATTCGGAAAGCCGATCATCCACGGGGTTTTTCTCCTGGGAATCGTATCGAAGGTGCTCGGGCGGGATTTCCCGGGGCCGGGCAGTATCGCCGTTGCCATTTCGGCCCGCTTTCTTCGTCCAGTGCCGGTAGGCTCCGAGATCACTGTGGAGGTGAAAATCACAGAGAAGGTAGAACAGCACCAGCACGTGAAAGTGCAAATCTATGTGTACTTCGGCAATAAGATTGCGCTTCGCGGCGAGGGAACGCTCATTCCGCCTCAGGACGGTTCCCCGGAAGCGGCCTAGTCCCGCTGCTTGAAAACCAGGTGTCACGCTACTGAATGCGCGTTGTGGACGTTTGATATCCGGCGATCTGTGCACGTGAAGCGGCGTCGAAAAGTAGACGTACACGAACCAGTTGCGCTTGCAAGAGTTAGGTCGATGCATGTGTACCCAAACGGGATGGACCGGGTGCGCTCAAAATGCTAATATGTGCGGTTTTGTATAGTTCGCTCCGGACTGCACGACCGATCTAGCTGAACGATATCGCCGCAGACATCTGCGTGTCTCTCTTCACCCCTATGAAAAGCTGACCCGAATGAGACTGGCTGAGATGAAAGAACGCTGGGGCGGCATCCTCGAAACCGACCGGGGCAAGCGGGTGGTGAATGTCGCGCGGGTCCTTGCAGTCATCGGGATCGTGTCCTACCTCGTTGTCCGCCTCTCGGAGGTCGGCTGGTCGAATCTGTGGGCTTCCCGGCCGCACAGCCTGCTATATTTCCTGATCCTCCCCCTGTTGTATTTCACCCTTCCGGTGGCGGAGGCCATCATATATCACGGGCTATGGCGCGCCAAAGTGCGCCGGATCATCCTGGCGTCACTGAAGAAGCGTACGCTCAACGCAGATGTGCTCAACTACTCCGGCGAGGTGCATTTCTACCTGTGGGCAAAGAAGAACGTTGCGCTGGCCCCTGGCGTGATCTTCAAGAACATCAAGGATAACCTGATCATTTCGTCGATCGCATCAGTCTCCTCGGCTGTCCTGCTACTCGGCGCCTTCATGCTCTCCGGCCAGGTGAGCGGCTTGCATGTGCTTGGAAACGCCACGCTCTGGCGTATTGTGCTGGGCATCGTGATGGTCGTGCTGGTTGCAGGAGCCGTCCTGAAGTTCCGCAAATCGTTGTTCTCACTGCCTGGCCGTACGCTGGGCCGCCTCATGGCGGTTCATTCGAGCCGTTTTCTGGTGGGCTGGTGTTTACTCATCGTCCAGTGGTGGTCCGTCCTGCCCGACGTCCCCTTTCGGGCGTGGGCCATGTTGCTCACCGCGATCGTGCTGGTCGACCGGATCCCCCTGCTGCCCTCCAAGGATCTGCTGCAGGCGGGCGTTGGCATGCAGCTCGCCGGTATGATGCACGTTCCAGTCGCCACCATCGCGGGCCTTCTTCTGGTCCGCACCGTTTTCGACAAGTCGCTGAACCTCAGCCTCTATGCCGGGAGCTTCCTCGCATCGAGGAGAAAACGCGACGGGGCAGACACGGACGCACACCCGCAGGCGGCCGACATCGACGCCGCGAATCCGGCGCTCGCCCGCGCTGCGTGATGGCTGTTCCGGATGGCTGTGGCACGCTCCTTGTAACGTTTTGTGCCTGAATGCGTACAAGAGCGAGAGTTCATAGAGTCCTCTGTTGAAATGTATCTCAGGTCAAACCTAGTCATAGTACTGGCCCTATTCTGTGCTCAACCCATCCATACGATCTCGCCGGATAGTACAGGATCCAAGATCGTGGTGGATGATTTTGAGGACGACCGGAGCGGCGCCGTTCCGAGCAAGTGGCTGTTTCTTGACTTCAGGGAGCAACGTTTCATGCCGCTCGAGGGGCGGATGAACGATCGGGAGCACTTCTTCGTCATGAAGGAAGGGGGCAACCATTTTCTGCGAGCCTATACGCATGGCGAAGCGCACCGCATTACGGTCCCGGCGTCCTCTTTCAAATGGGATCTCCGCACGCGCCCGTACATCCAGTGGAAATGGCGGGCAGGGCACTTACCGGCCAAAGCGCGTGAAGACAAGCTAAACGACTCGGGCGGTGCTCTTTATGTCTCTTTCGACAAGAGAGACTGGCTCGGGCGTCCCTACAGCATCAAGTACGTTTATAGCTCGACGCTCCCCGTCGGTACGGTCGTTTCTACCGGGAACGTCAAGGTCATCGTGGCCTCCAGCGGGTTGGACGGGATCGGTACGTGGGAGCTCGTGACCCGAGACGTTACGGCCGACTACCGGAAGGTCTTCGACGGGGAGCCCCCCGACAGGCCCTTCTCCATAACCCTCTGGAGCGACTCCGACAATACGGGCGACATCGCTCAGGTAGACTTCGACGACATACTCGTCAAATAGGTCTGAGCGCCTGGACGTAGCGTCCCGCCACCTTTTCCCAGGAGAAGGCCCCCGACACATAGGCCCGCGCGCGCTCCCCATCCTGCCGGAGCCGCTGACGGTCGCCTGCGTACGATGCGACTGCCTGTCTGAACGCCGAAGCGTCTCCAGGCTGAACGAGGCGGCCGTTCTCGCCCTCGCAGATCACATCCCGGATTCCCTCCAGGCCAGAGGCGATGGTGGGCAGCCCGCTCAGCCCGGCTTCCAGCATGACCACGCCGAACCCTTCCATGTCGCCCGGCACCGGTACGTTGGGCATCACGAACAGGTCGGCGGCCTGGTATAGCAGGCGTAACGTGTCCTCGTCCACCCGCCCGAGCAGGGTTACCCTGCTTCCGAGGCTCCGTTCTCGTATGAGGGTACGAAGGCGCTCCGTTTCCGGCCCTTCTCCGGCCAGCACGTAGTGGATGCTGTCCGGCAGCGCCGGCATCACCTGCTCTATGAACCAGCCGAACCCCTTGCGTTCCACGTGACGCCCGACGCTGCACAGCAACAGGTCGCCTGAGTCCAGATTCCAGTCGTTCAGCCGGGTCGCCAACCTCGCCCGGGCTGCCGGTTTGTCTATCGGCCAGGGGAAACGTTCGACCTCGATGCCGTTCGGGACGACGTGGAGCTTCTCAGCCGCCAAGCCGCGTTCCAGGCAGGCTGCGCCTGTGGCCCGGCTTACGGGGAGGACGAGGTCCAGGGCATCGAAGAGCCTCGGCAGGAGTTTCTGGTAGGCGGGGTTGGGCAGGGTCACGTCGCGCCCGTGGGCGATGGCGGCCGTACGCACGCCGAGCTTGCGAAGGCGCCGGGCAAGCAGCGGGCTGACGGCCGCGGTCACCATCGAGGAGTAAAGGACCACGTCTATCTTGCGGCGCCGGGCCAGTGCGGGGATCCGCCAGAGCAGGCCGGCCAGAAAAGGTCCGGTCAGGACGTGCGTCCAACGCCAGGAGGTACGGAGGAGGAGCGTATCGAGCGAGACGTCCGGATGTTTCTGGAGGGCGTCGTGCAGGTCCGATGCGACCCGCTGCATACCCCCGATATTTTCGAGCGGCTGGCTGGGTGTTGGAATCGAGTGT
>DASSAV010000345.1:0-6182 GCA_035699265.1 Rhodothermales bacterium | reverse complement strand
TCCGACCCGGCTGCGGCGGAACGCCTCGGGGCCTTCCAGAAGATTGCCCGCGTGGACGTCTCAAAGCTGGCGGAGACCATCCTCAGTTGCGGCGGCGTTCCCTACAACGGGACCGATCTGGAAGACCGGGACTTCAACCTGGGCACCGAGGATGACGAAATGCTGATCTCCGTCCGTGATCGGGAGCAAGCGTTTTACGAACAGGTGGCTGCGGAAGGAGACGTAAAGCATCACATTCGTACACAGGCCATCCTGAATAAGGTGGGCTCGAACAGCAAGGCACGCCTGAACTTCCTGAACGAAGTTATCAAGCGCCTACCCGGCCCCGTCGCCGCTCGCGGTTGAGCCGATACCGCATGGATAAGCGAATGGCTTTCTGTACACGCCCGTGTAAGTCATACCAAGCACGTCATGCCCGTTGATCTTCTGACAGATAGCGCACCTACCAGCCAGCAGCATGCCGGCATTGCCTTTCCTACGGTCGTCGTGTCCGGGATTCAGCCGTCCGGGACACTACACCTCGGCAATTACTTCGGAGCGATCCGACAACACATCGAGCTTCACTCCAGGTACGAGTCCTACTACTTCATCGCCAATTACCATGCCCTCACGAGTCTGCGAGATCGCGATGCACTGAAGAGGTACACAATGGACGTGGCGCTGGATTATCTGGCGCTGGGGTTCGATGCGGAGAAGTCGCACCTGTTTTTGCAGAGCGACATACCCCAGGTGACGGAGCTGGCCTGGTTGTTTTACAACCTGACGCCGGTGTCCGCACTCGAAAAGGGCGTGGCCTACAAGGATAAAGTCGCCCAGGGGCAGGCGCCGTATGCGGGCCTGTTCAACTACCCCGTCCTCCAGGCTGCCGACATCTTGATTTACGGCGGCACCTTAGTTCCGGTCGGCGCGGATCAGAAGCAGAACATCGAAATCGCGCGCGACCTCGCGCAGCGCTTCAACCAGACCTACTGCCCGGAAGACGCTCCCCTCTTCCCGGTTCCGGACCCGCTCATTCTCGAGGATGTTGCCGTCGTGCCGGGACTCGACGGCCAGAAAATGTCCAAGAGCTACGGCAATACCATCGGCATTTTCGAGGAGGGCGGCGCGCTCAAAAAGAAGATCATGAGTATCGTGACGGACTCCACGCCTCTCGAAGCACCGAAGGATCCAAACACTGACAACGTATTTGCCCTCATAAAGCTCTTCGCGAGCCCCGAGAAGACGCAAGAAATAGCCGAGAAGTACCGGGCCGGCGGTTACGGCTACGGCCATGCGAAGAAGGAATTGCTCGGCCTGATCACAGAATACTTTGCGGAAGCCCGTGCGCGCCGCCGCGAATTAGCTGAACGACCGGACTACGTGCTGGACGTTCTTCATGATGGCGGCAAGGCAGCACGTGAGAAAGCCGAAGAATTCATGACCCGCGCCCGCAAGGCGGTGGGTTTGGTCAGCACTTCGTGAGTGTGGGAGTTTGGGGGTGTGGGAGTGTGGGAGTTTGAAGGACGCGGCGATTACATTAACAGTGGGAGCTCATGGTCAAGCAATTTAGAGACTTGCGCGTATACCAGCAGGCCTTTCAAGCGGCTCAGACCATCTACACGGCTTCAAGAGCATGGCCGCGTGAGGAGAAATATGCACTGACGGACCAGATCAGGCGCTCATCGAGGTCTGTATGCGCCAACACAGCAGAGGCATGGCGGAAGCGAAGATATCCCAAGCACTTCATTACCAAACTGAGCGATGCTGATGCGGAGGCCGCAGAAACCCAGAGTTGGCTCGACTTCGCGAGGGAGTGCGGATACCTCTCACCAGATGAGTTTAACATCCTGAATAGCACCTATGAAGTAATCATCGGCGGCTTGGTCAATATGATGGCTTCTCCTGACCGATGGTGCGGGCCTTCCATTATTCGTGAGGAAGGGACGATCTACCGGCTTGACGACACGGCTGATTAGCGCTATCTCCTCTCATACCCCCAAACACCCAAACTCCCACACCCTCATACTCGCGAAGCATGATCCTCATCATAGACAACTACGACTCGTTCACGTACAACCTGGTCCATCTGGTTGGCGGACATACGAACGACCTGGAAGTCGTCCGGAATGACCAGATCGGAGTAGATGAGGTTCGAGGGATGGCGCCTGCCGGGATTCTGATTTCGCCGGGGCCCGGACGCCCTGCCGACGCCGGCATCACGGAGGATCTGATCCGCGCGTTCGGCCCGACGACCCCCATATTGGGCGTCTGCCTCGGGCATCAGGCCATCGGAGAGGTCTATGGCGGAACGGTCACATATGCGCCGAGCCTGATGCACGGCAAGACGAGCCAGATCTTCCACGACGAAGCGTCTGTTTTCGAAGGCATCCCACAAGGGTTCACAGCCACACGCTACCACTCCCTCGTGGTAGACAGGAACAGCCTTCCGGGGGAACTGGCGCTTACCGCATGGACCGACGATGGCGTTATCATGGGCTTACGTCACCGTACCCATCCGGTCGAAGGCATTCAATTTCACCCGGAAAGCGTGCTCACGACGGAGGGACCGAAGCTCATAGCGAACTGGCTGAGGCGGGTCCTGAAACAGCAGGATATCCTGACACCGCTGGCCTCGAAAGGTGTCGAATTAACATGAGAGAAATCCTGCACGTTATAGCCGAAGGGGAGATACTGTCTACTGAGCAGGCTGAGCAGGCCATGCATCTGTTGATGCGGGGGGAAGCGCAACCTGAAGAGGCGGCCGCCCTACTCATGGGGCTCCGCTCACGCGGCGAGGCACTGCCCGAACTCATCGGCTTCACCAGGGTCATGCGGGAGTACGCCGTCCGGGTCGAAAACCCGGACCCCCACGCAATCGACCTGTGTGGAACGGGCGGAGACAGCAAGGGTACGTTCAATATCTCAACGGCAGCTGCCTTCGTCTGCGCCGGGGCAGGGGTCACCGTCGCCAAGCACGGCAACCGGTCCGTTTCCTCCCAGTGCGGCTCCGCCGACGTGCTAGAGGCGGCGGGGGTCAAAGTGGACCTCCATAAAGCGGGCGTCGAACATTGCCTGCGTGAGGCCGGCATCGCGTTTCTCTTCGCACCCTATTTCCATCCGGCCATCCGCCACGTCATGCCGGTGCGGAAGAAGCTCGGCGTACGCACGTTCTTCAACATTCTCGGCCCGCTCTGTAACCCCGCTGCCGTGCGACGACAACTGATCGGGGCCTTTCACCCCAAGATCGCGCAACTCATGGCGGACATCCTGGCCGAACTGGACGCCGAGCACGTCATCACGGTCCACGCGGAGGACGGCATGGACGAGATTTCCCTCTGTGCCGATACCCATGCGTTCGAATACCAGGCCTCTCAGCAGAAAGCAGGCAAGCCGCGCCGCTCCATCATACTGGATATACAACCGTCAGAGCTTGCCCTCGGGTGCGTGACACTGGATGAACTGCGTGGCGGAACGACCCGCGAGAACGCGGATATCCTTCGACGCCTGCTGGATGGAGAAGCCCTCCCCCACCGCGACGTCGTCGTTGTCAACGCGGCCTATGCATTGCTGACCAGCGGAAAGTTCGACGACATCGATGCGTGCCTAGACGCCGCGAGGGAAAGCCTGGATTCCGGGAGGGCAAAAGCAAAGCTGGCAAACCTGGTTCGTATCTCAAACGAGGCTCCCCCTGACGCCTGAGCTTCGCTACCGATAAAGCTGATTCACACGCCGCCCCATCCTCCATGTCCATCCTCGACCACATCGTTGCTGACACACGCGAACTGGTGGAACGCCGGAAGCGTGACGTAACGTTGCGCAGCCTGGAGGCTGAACGTTATTTCGACCGACCCTGCATCTCGTTCAGCGATGCCTTGCATCGCCGCGACCTTGCTTTCATCGCGGAAGCCAAGCAGGCGTCACCCTCGAAAGGCAGCATCCGTCCTGCATACGACGTGGTGGAGATCGCCCGGCAATACGAGGGGGCAGGCGCTGCAGCCATGTCGGTACTGACCGAACCTGCGTACTTCAAAGGCTCCCTGGAGGATCTGGCGGCGGCGCGACAGGTGGTGGACATTCCCCTGCTGCGTAAGGACTTCATCATCGATCCCTACCAGATCTACGAGGCCAAGGCCTACGGCGCCGACGCCGTCCTGCTCATCGCGGCCGTACTCGACCGGGTGCGGCTCGCCGAACTGCACGACGCGGCGACGGAGCTCGGCCTCGCGTGTCTGGTCGAAGTCTACGAATTCGGTGAACTGGCCAAAATCGACTTTGACCGCGTAGATATCCTGGGGGTCAACAACCGGGACTTGCGGACATTCGAGGTCGATGTCAAACACTCGCTCCGCATTTTCGCCCAGGTGCCGGAGAACGTCGTTCGGGTTTCCGAAAGCGGCCTTCGCACCGGACGAGACCTGGCTCATCTAAAGAGGAATGGCGTCGATGCGGTTCTGATCGGCGAGGCGTTCATGTCGGCTCCGCGTCCGGGTGAAGCGCTGGCGGCACTCCGGGCCGATATGGAAATCGAACTTCGCCGCCATACCGCCGCTCCGGCCGGATTCGAGGTGGGCAATCAAGCCGGGGGTACCGAATGAGCGACACCAGTCTGGAACGCACAAAGGTCAAGATCTGCGGGATCACCCGCCTGGAAGACGCCCGGTATTGCGCGGGCGCCGGAGCAGACTACCTGGGTTTCATCCAGTATCGGGGCAGCAAGCGCTACATCGAACCGGCGAAGGCGCGCGAGATCATCGACTGGCTCCACGGGGTACAGCCTGTCGGAGTGTTCGTGAACGAGACAGCGGAGCACGTCAATCGAACGGCGGAAGAAGCCGGATTTGAACTCGTCCAACTCAGCGGTACCGAACCGACGGAGGTTTGCGCCGAGGTCGTGCGCCCGGTCATAAAAGCCATCCAGGTCGTGCACGATGCTTCAGCGGAGCAATTGCGAGGGCTCATGGAGCCATATGCGGAGGTAGTCGATTTCTTCCTCCTGGACACCCACAAGACCAGCCTGTGGGGCGGTACCGGCGAGTCTTTCAACTGGCGCCTGGCACGCGACCTAAGCGCGGAGTATCCACTCTTTCTCGCAGGCGGGATAGGCGCAGACAATGTCGAAGAGGCCATCCGCACCATGCGCCCATACGCGGTGGATCTGGCGAGCAGCGTGGAGTCGGAGCCGGGCGTAAAGGATTTCGAGAAGCTGGGGGCATTTTTCGATGCGTTTAATGCGATTGTTGAGGATGTATGAACCCTGTATCTGAAACAACCTACTCCGCCCCCGATGCGCTCGGGCACTTCGGGCCGTATGGCGGAACGTTCGTGCCGGAGATCCTGATTCCGGCGCTCGAAGAACTCAAGGCCGCCTACGCTGCGGCGCAGCAGGACCCGGCGTTCGATGCCGAGTACCGAAGCCTGCTGCGGGATTACGTCGGGCGCCCCACTCCCCTCACCTACTGCGACCGGCTGACGGACGAACTCGGTGGGGCACGGATCTACCTGAAGCGTGAGGATCTCTGCCACACCGGCGCCCACAAGATCAACAACACCATCGGGCAGATTCTGCTGGCCCGGCGGATGGGCAAGCAGCGCATCATCGCCGAGACGGGCGCGGGGCAACATGGCGTGGCGACGGCCACCGTCTGCGCGAAGTTCGGCGCGCAATGCGTGGTCTACATGGGCGCGGAGGACATCGAGCGGCAGCACCTGAACGTGCTCCGCATGCAACTGCTCGGCGCCGAGGTGCGGCCCGTCACCAGCGGGAGCAAGACGCTCAAGGATGCCACGAACGAGGCCATCCGTGATTGGGTGACGAACGTGCGGGATACGTTCTACATTATCGGTTCGGTGGTAGGGCCACACCCCTACCCCATGATGGTGCGCGATTTTCAGAAGATCATCGGCGAAGAAACCAGGCGGCAGCTTCTGGACAAGGAAGGACGCGAAGCACCCGACGCTATCGTCGCCTGCGTCGGAGGCGGCTCTAACGCAGCGGGCATGTTCTACCCTTTCCTGAACGATCCTTCCGTCCGGATCTACGGGGTTGAGGCAGCCGGGGAGAGCCTGAATGGCCGGCACGCGGCGACGCTTACCAAGGGGTCGCCCGGGATCCTCCACGGCGCCATGAGCTACTTGCTTCAGGACGAAGACGGGCAGATAGAGCTGGCCCACTCGATCTCCGCCGGGCTGGACTACCCCGGCGT
>DASSAV010000344.1:0-12277 GCA_035699265.1 Rhodothermales bacterium | reverse complement strand
GCGGTGGCCCCACCAGAGCTGGCGGGAGATCGTCCAGTCGCGGATGTTCTCCATCCAGCGGAAATACTCGTTCTCCCACCGCTGGGGATAGAACTTGATCTCGCCGCTCCGCACTGCCTCCATCGCCGGCTCGGCCAGCGGCTTCATCTTTACGAACCACTGCCGCGAGATCAGCGGCTCGATGATGCACTTGGAGCGGCTGGAGATCGGCACGGTGCTCTTGTAGGGCTCGGTCTTCTCCAGCAACCCCATCGCGTCCAGGTCGGCCACGATCTGTTCCCGCGCCGCGAACCGCTCCATCCCGGCGTACGGGCCGCCGTTCTCGTTGAGCGTGGCGTCCTCGTTCATGATGTTGATGACGTCGAGGCCGTGCTTCTTGCCGATCTCGAAGTCGTTCTTGTCGTGCGCGGGCGTCACCTTCAGCGCCCCGGCGCCGAAGTCCATCTTCACGTATTCGTCGGCGATGATCGGAATCTCGCGGTCCACGAACGGCACCCGTACCTTCTTCCCGATCAGGCCCCTGTACCGCTCGTCCTCCGGGTTCACCGCCACTGCCGTGTCACCCAGAATGGTCTCGGGCCGTGTCGTGGCGATGGAGACGTACCCCGTACCATCGGCAAACGGGTATTTGACGTACCAGAGGCTCCCGTCGCGCTCGACATTGTCGACCTCCTCGTCCGAGAGCGCCGTCCGGTCCACCGGGCACCAGTTGACGAGGTAGTACCCGCGGTAAATCAGGCCCTCCTCGTAAAGCTGGACGAAGACGTCCTGCACAGCCCGGGAGAACCCCGCGTCGAACGTAAATCGCTCTTTCGACCAGTCGCACGAGTCGCCCAGCCGTCGCTTCTGCTGGAGGATGATCCCGCCGTACTCCTCCACCCACTCCCACACGCGGGCGACGAACCCTTCCCGCCCCAGATTATGCCGGTCGATTCCCTCCTCTTTCTTCAGCGCCTTTTCCACCACGTTCTGC
Organism: Rhodothermales bacterium; assembly: GCA_035699265.1. GTDB lineage: Bacteria > Bacteroidota > Rhodothermia > Rhodothermales > DASSAV01 > DASSAV01. Next base: position 11,304 of record DASSAV010000344.1, on the reverse strand, counting down.
GTGGCGATGCCGGCGTGGTCGATGCCCGGGATCCAGAGCGCTTCGTATCCCTGCATGCGGCGGATACGCGTCAGGGTATCCTGCACGGAGTCCTGGAGGGCGTGTCCCATGTGCAGCCGCCCCGTCACGTTCGGCGGCGGCATGGCGATCACGAACGGCTTCTTGCTGGGATCGACCTCCGTCTTAAAGAACCCGTTTTCCTCCCAGTATTGATACCACCTCTGCTCGATCTGGGTGGGATCGTACGCCGTGCTGCGGGACGGCTCTTCCTTCATTTCCTGTATGTCGTTCGTCATGTTCATCGCAAATGGGGCACAGACACGCTTCTGAAATCACGCTATCCTGGAATCTACGTGCGCGCGCCGCGCCGGATCAGGCCCGCCTGTCGAATTGGCAAATATCTGACAAGCCGGAAGACTCGAAAACACAGCCGGATCTCGCCGTGTTCCAGCCGTATGCTTCTCAAAAAGCGGGAGGAACGGCTATGGCACTATGTGAAGTCTGCGGCAACGAGTACGACAAGACCTTTCAGGTGATGAAGGGCGGAGAAACGCACACGTTCGACAGCTTCGAGTGTGCGATCCACGCACTGGCCCCCACGTGTGAGCATTGCGGTATCCGCATCATCGGGCACGGACTGGAAAGCAAAGGGGCCTTTTACTGCTGCGCCAGTTGCGCCGAGAATGAGGGCGTAACTACCCTCCAGGACCGCGCCTGACCGTACCGGCCGTGGCGGTTACGATGCCCTACCGCAATTCCTTGCGTAACTCCGCGATGACCGCCCGTGCCTCGGCGATGCGATCCTTCAAACCGTCCGCGTACCGCCAGGCCTGTAGTTCCGGATTGTCGTGCCGCTCCCCGGCGATCGTGCGCTCCAGTTCCTGCAGGTAGGCCTCCGCGCTCTCCAGATTGCGCTCGACGGTCTCCGGATTGTAGAAGCCCGTATCTCCCGCCGTCACGTACACGGGCGTCGTGTGCGCTGCCTGGTTCGGCCCGCCGTACACGCGCGCCGCCAGCCAGATGCCGTGCTGCACAGGTAACTCCATGTCCACCGAAATGTGGTCGGGCGACTGCCCCGTGTCGCTCGCGGCTACCCGGCGGAGTACCTCGCCGTGCCCCACGATCTCCAGCCGGTCCAGAGGCACCTGCTCACGGTTTCCATAACCCTCCGCAACGATGTGCACGCTCTCGCCTAGCGATACGTATACAGAGTCGCCCGGCAACTTTCCGTTCACGGTGAAGAGTACGACCGGCCCCGTGGTCACGAAAGTGTGTCCGGCTGCCAGCGAGGCCTTCCAAGCGTCGTAGGTCAACGGCCCGTCCACGTAGGTGTAGAACCGCGCGTTCCCGATCTGCGACGCCCGCTCGAACGCCACGTCTGTGCCGTATCGGTGGTCCTTCCCGCACCACGGAAAATCGGACCCCGCCGTCGCCGTCATCCTGTAGCCGAGGTCCAGCATCTGGTAGTAATGGTCGGTAATCAGGGGCCCGCCCTCGGCGCAGAACTGCATGATCTCCAGGATGTCCAGTTTGTGCCGGAGACCGTCGAGCGTCAACCCCCTATATCCGTGGAAAGTAACGCCCTGGTGTGCATAGCCTGTCAGCCCGCCCAACTCGTGCAGCCGGTCGAACACCTTGTCGTACAGGTAATACTGGTCCCGGTAGCGGACGTGATCTTCCGCCCCGATCCCAATGGCGTGCCCTAATTCGGGCGTGCGCGGGTCTTCCTGCCCGTCCGTCAGCAGGTAGTCGCCGTCCCGGTATACCCCTGCCTGCCCCCATGCGTATTGCGGGTAGTAGATTTCCCAGAAATCGCCCATACGGAGAAGGATGCCGACGTGGATATCCTCGGCCTGAATCCAATCCATCAGTAGAGGATTCTCGCGCGGCGACCGGCGGATGTGGATGTGATCGTCGGCGGAGTACCATCCCTTCTCAGGCATATCGATCCACCGCCGGAGGGAGTACGTCTTATGCACCTGCTCCCCCGGCCCTACGGTAATCTCGTGCGTCTGCGCTAGGTACTCGTTGCCTTTGGAGAGCGTCAGGTGATAGGTGCCCGGCGCCAGGTCCATCTCGAACGACCCCGGCACGTAGAACGAGCTGTCTGGCTGGTACCCATAGCCGTCGGCATGGTCCCATTTCCCGTACATGACCGCAACTGCCGTTTCGGGCAGCGTGGCCGGGCTCCTCCCGCGCTCGTCCGACAGATGTACCCGCACCGGCGTCGGATTCCCCGTTCCCGCGTCGAGTATGGTCACGAAGAGATGACCGCTGGCAGAGGTGAAATGAGTAGCCTGATTTCCGGCTCCAGGTGACACGGCCGCCGTTATGGAAACCAGCATCAAAAGGGGCCAGAGTCGTTGCAGTCGCATTGGTGCATCAAGGTTGATCCGATCCACCGAACGTACGCGTCCACCCCGACCTCCGCAACTCTGATTTGTCGACCCTCAGGCGCGCGTGATCCGATGAACCTGTATCTTCCTGCCTCGTGATGCGGCCACGTCTCATCCCCAGATGCTTTCCTCGATCATGCAGGACACTCAATCTTCTATTGCGGTCACGGACCTTACGAAGGCGTACCGCAATGGCGTAAAGGCGCTGGTCGGGATCTCCTTCACGGTACACCAGGGAGAGATATTCGGTCTATTGGGCCCCAACGGGGCTGGCAAGAGCACAACGGTCCGTATCCTCGCCACGCTCACCCGGCCCGATGGCGGTCAAGCTGAAATTGCAGGTTACGACGTACTCCGTCAACCGGGTGACGTGCGCCTCCGCATCGGCTACGTCGCGCAGAACTCCGGGGTGGACAAGCACGCGACAGGCCGGGAAAACCTCACCCTTCAGGCGCAACTGCTCCGGGTCCCGCCGCGGGAAATCCCCGAGCGCGTATCCAGGCTGCTCGAATGGATCGATCTTTCGGATGCGGCGGACCGCCTCGTCCGCACCTACTCCGGCGGCATGAAACGGAGGCTCGACATCGCGATGGGCCTCGTACACGACCCCGCCGTCCTCTTCCTCGATGAACCCACCACCGGCCTCGATCCCGAAACGCGCGCGGCCATGTGGAACGACCTCGCCCGCCTGCGCCGCGACCGTAAGCTCACCATTCTCCTCACGACTCACTACCTGGAGGAAGCTGACGAACTATGCGACCGCCTCGCCATCGTGGACCATGGCCGCATCGTCATAGAGGGTACCCCCAATGAACTTAAAGCCCAAATCCGGGGCGACACGGTCACGCTGGACGTGGGCGGGCAGACGGACCGGACGGCCGATCTGTTGCATTCCGCCGGAAGCGTGATGGAAGTCATCCCCGACGGGTCCGCGGTCATTGCCCGCGTTGCCAACGGCGCCACCGCTTTGCCCATGCTCGTCTCGACCCTGGAACGCGGCGGCGTCCCGGTCCGCGCCGCTACACTCAGCCGTCCGTCTCTGGATGATGTCTACCTCCACTATACCGGCCACCGCTTCGCGGCCGGTTCACCCGATCCCGCCATCGACGCCAAACCTTGAGATTCCGTTGACGCAACTCAGCGATACCTACCACCTGCTCCAACGGCACGTCCGCGAAACGATACGCATCCCGATCTGGATCTTCGTCTCGCTCGTGCAGCCGATCATCTGGCTGGCCCTCTACGGCCAGCTCTTTCGCCGTATCGTCGAGATCCCCGGCTTTCAGGCAACCTCCTACATTCAATTCCTTACGCCCGGCGTCGTAGTCATGACGGCCCTCTTCGGCTCGCTCTGGGCCGGGATGGGCCTGATCCAGGATATCGACGCGGGCGTGCTGGACCGGCTGCTGGCTACGCCCGTCAACCGGACTGCGCTCGTCGCGGCGCGCGTGCTTCACTCCACGCTCACCGTGACCGTCCAATCCGTCATCATTCTCCTGATGGGTTTCCTGCTCGGAGCTTCCCTGCCGGGGAGAGTGGGAGGCTTTCTGGCGATCATCCTGATCTCCGCCCTCCTCAGTGCCGGGATCGGCTGCTTTTCCGTCTGTGTGGCCCTGCTCGCCCGCCGCGAGGAAACGCTCATCGCCATCGTCAACTTCTTCGGCCTCCCGCTTACCTTCCTCTCCACGGCTTTCATGGCCAGGGCGCTCATGCCCGGCTGGATCCAGGCCATTGCGCGCGCCAACCCCATCGATTGGGCGGTCGTCGCATGCCGTGACGCCATGCTCGGCCAACACTGGGGCAGTGTCTGGCTCTACTGCACGCTCCTGCTCGTATTCGTCCTCATCGGGGCCTTCGCGGCAACGCAAGCCTTCCGCGCCTACCGTCGCTCCAGCTAGACGTAGCATGGCCTAAGTCAGCCATTTACGACGGACCGCACCATGCCTCGAAGACCCGGCTTCGGCCGCTTATCCTTGGCCTTCTCGGCCCTTACGTTCACGATCCCACGCGGCTCCATAAACCCTCGGTTGATCGCGTGCTCGGCTGCCGCTTCGCTGTCTGCCACGCGCACCAGTTCCGTCCCGAGCGCCCGCACCTCCTCGGTTATGGCATCCACCCGCATATCCCTCATTTCCGGACTAACATCCCGGATGTAAATGGCCCTGATGCGCCCCGGATGGCGGCGCGCCGCCTCCCGGTACACTTCCGGGTCCTGCTGCCCACTATCTCCGATCAGCAGGAAGGGCAATCTCGGGTATGTATTCAGAATGCGGTCGATTTGCAGCCTCTTGTGCTCCAATGGCGGGTCGGAAATTAACGTATCCCGATCGATGCCCATATCCTGTAGGAACAGTGGCCCGAGCGGAATGCCCTGAAGCGTGAGGAAGTCGACGAGCAAGTCGTACAGGTTCCACGGTCCGTTGGAGACGTAGAAAATCGGATTGTGACCAGAGCCCGTCGGACCTCGCTGTAATGCCCGATAAAATCCTGCCACACCCTTAAAAGGTAGGCGCGTATGGGCGTTGTGCAGGAACGTCGTCTTGAGCATCGCCCACCGCTTCGTTACCCCTGTACGCAGGACGGTATCATCCATATCGCTGATGACGCCAAATTCACTTCCCACCGGCGGCACCAGAACGCATCCCGTCGCCCTCACGCTTCCCACGTCCATACCTTCCGCACCGACCAGTTCGAGTGAGACGTCATGCCAGACGTCGCCTTGGGGGAGCATTCGCTTCGGTTCAAGGCGAAAATGGCAATACCCCTCCTCGTCCGAAATCGCATCTTCCACCGCGCCTTCAAACCACGCCCGTACCCGCACTCCTGTTATCTCGCGCGTGGTGAACCGGTGATACATGGCAAGGGCATTTCGCCAGGGCCTGTCAGTCGGCTTCGCCTTCCAGAGTGACTTGGCTTCCAGCACGCGCGCGGACAGGAGTACCTCCCATTCGGTACCGTACCCCCGATACGGCTGAATCACGAGCGGACCGAGACGACCGTGACGCTTGCGCCACTCTAGCCACGCTTGGTCGACCCCTCTCTCCACCGCCTCCAGTGCGGGGAGCACTACCTCTTTAACAACGCTTCCTCTCTGGGCCATCCACCGCAAACCCAAACTGGACATTCCCCCGTGGTACTCTGACTGTTAGCGGCTCTGGACGCGCGTATTCTGCCTGTGGTCGACGCGCTCCGCCGCTGGCTGATCGAAGTACCCGTAGATAACGTCTGGCTCCATCGCCGCATCGTCGCGCAGAAGCTCTGTCCCATCCTTATCGACCAGCACCATGCAGAATGACTCGGGATTGATTCCGAAGTCCTCTCTCAGGCCCAGTACGGCCGCTCGATCCAGCGCGCGCTCCCCTAGCCTGCTCGTCCCTTCCACGAAGATGGTGCCGTGCACGATGTCGCGCCGGTCCAGCTCTTCACCCTCTCCGTCTAGTAGATTCATTTGTGCTTCGAAGGAAGCCCCTTTCGCGGATGGTGCAAAGAGCAGTAACAGACGGTTCTTGCCCCGGTAGCCTTCTATGTACAACGAATTGATCTGTCTCATGACTATGCCCTCCAGATGCACGGTGTGGCGGCTACGGGCCCTGTGCATCCGGCACCCGTTGCAGAATTTGTTAACACAGTGTTAAGATGTACCCTTGCCGTATATGTGCCGCCCGCTCACCGGATCCATTCACCCGCACCCCGTAGCGGCTTTTTTCCCAACCAGCCCGCTGCCGCCTCCCCACAAGGTTATGTTCGCATGGTCTGGGTGTCTTAAGGATGACCCAAAAACGAGTCGACCCTACTGTGATCCTGAGCACACTCGCCTCGAACGTATGGACACGGAACTTCCACCCGGCCAGCCGATGCATTTCTATGCATTCGAGGAGGCCATCTACGAGGTCTACCTGCACGAACCGCCATCGGGGGAGCCCGCCGCCCCCGAAGCGCTCATCCAGGATCTCTGGCGCATGCAGCAGTTCGACCGGTCGGCGCTCCGTACCGCCGCCGGCGAACCCCTGACGGTGCTGGACACCGGCGCCTTCAACCAGGACGGGGGACCCGACTTCCGCAATGCCCGCCTCCGAATCGGCGGCCAGGTCTGGTGCGGCGACGTCGAAATCCACACGTGCTCGAATGGGTGGACCGCCCACAACCACCACCTGGATACCCGCTACAACAGCGTGGTCCTGCACGTCGTCTTGCAAGCCGACCTCACCACGAACAGCCTGCGGCGGCAGGACGGCACCGCCATTCCCGAGCTCGTCCTGGCGCCCTACCTGACCGCTTCCCTCCGCGGGCTCATCCATGCGTTCCATACCCGGCCTCCCGGAACGATTCCTTGCGGGAAAGGCTGGCGCCGGGCGCCCGCAGACATTCGCCACGAGTTGATAGAAGACCTTGCCCTGGAGCGGCTGCGTGAAAAATCGGCCCGCCTGGCCTCCGCGTTTCTCCTCCGGCCCGACCTGGAGGAGCTCCTCTATGAACTCGTCATGACAGGACTCGGCTATGCCAAAAACGCAGAAGCCATGCTCAACCTCGGCAGCCGCATCCCCTTGCGGCTGGCCCGGTCCATTGCCGATCCGCTCGACCTCGAAGCCCTCTTTCTCGGCGTCGCGGGCCTGCTCCCCGAACCTGCCGGCCTCCTCCAGGCGGACCGCTCTACGTCCGACTACGCCGTCGGCCTCCGGGATCGCTACGCAAGGCTGAACGCCCGGCTGAACGTCCCGCCCATGCAACGGGAATCCTGGCAGTTCTTCCGGCTCCGGCCCGCCAACTTCCCACCGCTCCGGATCGCACAGGCCGCCGCCCTCATTGCCCCGACCGGCTTCCTCAGCCGGGACCCGCTCGGGCAGATCACCGCCGCCCTGGCCGGCCACGATCCGGCCCGCGCCGTGCGCAGGCTCCTGGCCGCGGAGCCCGGCCCGTTCTGGCAAACCCACGTCCGGCTGGACAAAACCTCGAAGCCTCACGCGGCCGCCATCGGTGCCGCGCGGGCCGACGAACTCATCATCAACGCCGTCCTCCCGGTCGCCATCCTCCACGCCGAACACAGCGCAGATCCGGCGCTCGAAACGGCTGTCATCGACGTTCTTCGCCTGCTCCCGCCTGAAAAAGACGAGGTCGTCCGCCGCTTCGGGGGGCTCGGCACCCGGCCCCGCGACGCTCTGCAATCACAGGGCCTGCACCAATTGTATCGTACCCGCTGCCGCCAGGCCCATTGTCTTACGTGCCCGGTCGGACGTCATCTGCTGAGTGAGAAAAGCTGAAAGCCGTTCCGTATCATCTGGACGAACGACCACCAACACAGGCATACCCGTGCTCATTCGCACCGTTCGCATGACCTTCCGGCCGGACGCCATCGATACCTTCCTGGACCTCTTCGATGCGGCCGCACCTCAAATCCGCTCGTTCCCCGGCTGCCGCCACCTCGAACTCTGGCAGGACGTGAACTTTCCGAATGTCCTCACCACCTATAGTCTCTGGGAATCTTCCGACGATCTCGAAGCCTACCGCCTCAGCGACTTCTTCCGGTCGACGTGGTCGCGCACCAGGCCTCTCTTCGCCGCTCCCCCGCGTGCGTTCAGCCAGGCCGTCCTCCGCTCCGCTCAGTGAGCCGCCGGCATGAGCTGTCCGCATAAAAAGGATGCCCGGCATGGGTACTGATGCTTGTTTAACTTCCCTTTTCCGTATCCGATACCACCGACAAGCTCCCACCAGAATTGGGCCGTTACGTTAACAAATGCACGCCCGGACCCCCACGTCCGGGGCAACGTGTGCTCTATATATGCCTGGGATTGTACCTGCTACCCGATTTGATCAGGTTCCAAACCTCGAGATGCGGTATCCCCCTCTCCCGCATACGATGGTAGAAGTATCCCAGCTTCTGGCCGAGAGCAAGGAGAACCCCGATACACAGAGACTGGTGGACGCCATCAACCGCGATCCCGTCGTCGCCACGACCGTGCTCCGGAGAATCAACTCGGCGTTCTACGGCATGCGCCGGATGGTGTCCGACCTTCGCAAGGCGGTCTTCCTCCTGGGATTCCTGGAAGTGAGTAACATCGTCATGACGGCGGCGCTGCTCAAACTCCGCGAGGTGCTCACGTCTGCGGAACAGGTCCAGATGTTCAGCCAGATCATGCGCATGAGCGTCACGACGGCCTACTACACCCAGGAGATCGCCCGGTCCACCATGCTGCCGAACGCGGGCATCGCCTTCACCACCGGCCTGCTCCATTCCATCGGCCGCCTCGTTCTCCTGTACAACAAACCCCACGACTATGAGGCGCTCTGGTGCACCAGCGATTCTGGAATGGCGCCGTCCGTGGAGGCAGAGCGTGTCATCTTCGGTACCGACCATGCGCACCTGGCCGCCCTCGCCGCCGACCGCTGGAACCTCCCTGGCGACATTGTCACCGTCATAGGCCATTACCTCGATCCCAGCCTGGTGCAAGACCAAGACCTGCGCAAGCTGACGTTTGCCCTCGCTCTCTCTGCGGAGGCCGCCGCATACGGTTGTGCGGGTGAGGAACTGCTTTCCGCCGAGGAGCCGCCTGAAACGCTGGTCGCATTCGCCCGCACCGTGGACATGACCCCTGCGGAAGTGGCCGACCTGCTCCAGTCCATAAAAGCAGGCCTGCCCGACTTCCTGGAAGGGATCCTCCAGGCCTAGCCTGGCCAGTTCAAGCTTACAAGCCTCTTCGAGGAATCTACGAGCCTACCGCAAGGCTATTGAATCGCCATCTCGCTCGTATCTACCCGAGTACGCTCATGTGCCCCCTCGTATCTTCTCAGCCTCGTAATCTCCGCCCTGTTCCGAGCTACCGCTGCGTCGACGTCCCCTGTACCCCGATCAACCGGTCTGTGTTGAGTTGCATGTCGCGGTAATAGGTGAACGCCGTGTAGACGTTGTCCGAGCGGGGGGGCGCCAGCCGCTGAGCCTGTCGAAACCGTTCGTCGCGGGAGGCATAGCGGTACTCGTACAGCCCCTGCTTCAGCAACACTTCGCCCTCGTACCGTCCCCGGTCCGGTATCCACGTCATCCTGTAGCGCGGGTCTGCCTTCCATCCACTGAAGCTGCCGACGACGTACACGTCGCTGGTGAGCGCTTGCTCGTTCGGCGGCACGATGCTGAACCCTACCTCGACGTACTCGGCGGAAACGTCCGGGTCGGCCACGGTCGTCACGGCGCCTGACACGACCGTCTGCCCGTTCAAGAAGGGTGCAAACGGGGTACCGGGGAAGTTCGAGTAGTCCGGCTTGAGCGTGACGCTGGGAGGATTCGTGGAGAGGTCGGCGCGCTCAATCTGGGACCCCACCCGCACCATGCTAAGATCCAGGTAGTTCTCTGCGAGGGAGGGCGGAAACGCCAGGTTCGGGTCGAGGTCGAATTGCAAATCCGGTTGGGCCGTCAGCAGCGGCTGTGTACTGCAGCGCGCAGACTCGAACCTGCCGTTCTCCACAAAACAAACGCTGAAGTCGAACGGACTGGCGCCCGCACTCGACGGCGGTGTAAAGCGCAAGAGCGGGACCGTCGACGGGTAGCCCCCGCCGAGCATCACGTTGTTCAATTGCAGTTCGGCCGGCGCCGTCTGCTCCGTCACGAAAAACGGCTGCTCGAACAGCACATCGTCTTCCGCCCCCTGTTCGGTGATGCGCAGGATATAGTTGCCGCTCACCGTGAAACCAATGCTCGCGTTCGGAAAGCGGTAATTGTAGTGGACGTAGTGCAAGTCCGTGGCGTGCGAGATCGTGAAGTCGAGCAGATCGTCACGGTCGAACGAGTTCATATACTCCACCGGCATCAGATCGCGCTGCCAGTTTCGGTCGGCGTGGTAGAAGTACACCGAGAGCGGGCGTCCCGCCTCACCCAACAGATCGAACTCGAGGACCAGAGGATCGGAGCCGCCGAGCGAGAGGATCGGTAGCTGGCGCTCGTCTTCCCCACCGTAGAGCTGAACGGTACGCACGTCAGCGGACATCTCGGCGAGGCCCAGATCCTGGTTGACGTCTACGGTCGACGGTCTGGCCGCCATAGCCCTGTTCCGCCGCTGTACCCCCTCCTTTGTGCTGGAGCAGGATGCGACGGCCAGCAGCATCGCGCAGCCGATGACCCAGGCGGGAATGCGTGCTGTGGGCTTCGTCATGATACTTCAGGGTCTTAGCAAGGGAAAGCAGAGTGTCCGTAGTCGGGCGTTCCGGCACACCGGCCCGCTATACAGGCCCGTTCCGCACCAAAACGTGCAACCTCACTTTTCGTTCGTAGAGCGCGCGACAAAATACAGGATCGGCAAGATGATGGGAGCCTGCGAGACAGGGACGGTGCTCTGTCGTCCGCTCCTACTCTCGTACCCTCATAGATTCTCATCTGCCCACCGGTACTTTTCCGCCAGCCCATGTAGCCAGGCCGCCGCATCCACGTCACCGGCGGAACGCCAGGCATGCGCTGCCGCTTCGGCATACCGGACGGCCTGCGCCGGTTCCCTGGCATGATAGAAGAAACGCGCCGTCCAGGCCAGCCGCTGGCGCTCCAGCGCTAGCCGCTCGGCCAGCGGAAGCTCCTGCGGCGCCCGTACGGCCTCCATCAACTGTGCCGCCTCCCGAAAGCGTTCCCCTTCCGCCAGTTGGAGCGCCGCCAGCATGCGGACCGCCCCGCCCCCGCCCGCAGCTTCGAGCACAGCAGCCTTCCGCTCGGGCGGCAAACCGGATACCAGCACGCGCACGACATCCGGCCTGTCCGCGACGAGTCGCCGCAGCCACAACAGGTACGGCCAGTCGCCACTCTGAGCCGGCAGTAAGGCCAGCCCACGCTCGTACTGCCGCCGCGCGAGCGCGGCATGGCCCTCCATCGCATACGCATCGCCCAGCACCACGCTGGCCGTCCACAGCGTATCCGGCATCTCCGCCTGAGCGAACC
>DASSAV010000343.1:0-4592 GCA_035699265.1 Rhodothermales bacterium | reverse complement strand
GCCGGATGATCCTGCCGTGTGGGCGACCTGGGCCTACGCCCTGCACCTGACCGGGCGGGATGACGAGGCGGCCCGTGCCTATCGCGTAGCGCTGCACCTTGATTCAGAGAATACAGACGTACGTTTCGGGCTGGCGAATATATATCTGGCGCAGGGCCAGCGGGATGCCGCCCTTCGGGAGTACGAGCGCGTGCTCGATTCAGACTCGTCGAATGTGGCGGCATGGATCAATACCGGTATCGCCTATGCCCAGTCAGGCGACTCCGAAGCAGCGCAACAGGCGTGGCGGAAAGCACTGCATTTCGACCCGCAGAACCAGGCGGCTCGCTCTTACCTGGCGCGTCTTCAACCCCGCGTGCGTTGACGTTCCGGCTGTTGAACCCTTGTAACAGGACCCAGGCGTGAGTAGGCTGTTCGTCCGGTACGTCACATTCAAGAACCTCGTATTCGTAGCCCTGGCAGGCTTGTGCCTCGCCTGGGTAGGATGCCGCGCTACCGAGGGAGGGGAAGCGAGCCCTCGGTCGACAGGCGAGCAGCCGGCACTCTCATTCACGGACGTCACTCAGGAGTCGGGACTCGGATCGTTCAGGCATGAGACGGGAGCTACGGGTGATAAGTGGTTCCCCGAAACGATGGGTTCGGGTGGCGGCTTCATCGACTACAATGGCGACGGCTGGGAGGACGTCCTGCTCGTCCACGGTGGTACCTGGGACCCGGCGGCGCAGCAGAAACCCGTACTGTGGCTGTACCGCAACGATGGGGACGGCACCTTCACTGACGTGACGGACAGCACCGGTCTCGGTGACCTGAAGGCGTACGGGCTCGGCATCGCCGTGGCCGACTACGACGGCGACGGGGATGAGGACGTCTACCTCACTACGCTGGCCGAGAACATGCTCTTGCGCAACGACGACGGCCGGTTCACCGAGGTCGGGCGGCAGGCGGGGGTCGCGGGGGCCCCCGTGTGGAGTTCGTCCGCCGTCTTCTTCGATGCGGACCGGGACGGCTGGCTGGACCTGTATGCAGGCAATTACGTCAAGTGGACGCCGGAGACGGACATCTACTGCTCCCTCGATGGCAAGGAAAAGGACTATTGCACGCCCGAAACCTATCAGGGCATCCCCAGCCGGTTCTACCATAACGACGGTGACGGCACATTCAGCGATTGGACCGAAAAGGCGGGCTTCCTGCCGGCCCCCGGCAAATCCCTCGGCGTCACGGCAGCCGACTTCAATCGGGATGGCTGGCCCGATCTGGTGGTCGCCAACGACACCCAGCCCGATCTGCTCTACATGAACGATGGAGACGGGACGTTTACCGAGCAGGGAGCCATGAGCGGGATGGCATACGACGAAAATGGGAAGGCCCGAGCGGGAATGGGAGTCGATGTCGGCGTGGTCGACGAGACGGGGCAGGAGACCATCTTCGTGGGCAACTTTTCGAGGGAGATGATCGGGGTTTACCGGTATGGTGCCAACGGCTTGTTCCTGGATCGCGCGGCAACCTCCGGCATCGGACAAACCAGCATGCTGACGCTTGCCTTCGGGTTGACCCTGTTCGACGCGGATCTGGACGGCGACCTGGATCTCTTCGTCGCTAACGGCCACGTCCAGCCTGATATAGAAGAAATGCAGCAGGGAATCAGCTACGCCGAGGCGCCGCACCTGTTCATCAACGATGGGGACGGCACGTTCGAGGATAGCGCGCCCGAGATTGGAGGAGCCCTCGCTACGCGCTACGTGGCTCGCGCGGTAGCCTGCGCCGACTACGATCGCGACGGCGATGTGGACGTCCTGATCACGGAAAACGACGGCCCGGCGCATCTGCTGCGAAACGACTTGAGGAGCGCAGATGGAGGCGCGTACGCGAACCGTCACGTGCTGCGCGTCCGAACCGAAGGCCGGGAAAGCAACCGCGGCGGAATCGGCAGTCGGATAATCGTCAAAGCGGATGGGCTCTCGATGGAACGCAGAATCCGCTCCGGGTCCAGTTATCTCGCGGCGTCGGAAAAGACGGCGACGTTCGGCCTGGGTCCGGCGGAGCAGGCTGATTCCGTCATCGTCCACTGGCCGAGCGGTACGGTGGATCGCTATGCGAATGTACCCGCCGATCATGTTGCGACAGTGCGCGAAGGCAACCCCGAACTCGCGCTTAGCCCCCTCACAGAGGGGCGGGAAATAGCCGGCCGCGAGTAGGCTGATCCTGGTTGCTACATTCCAGCAGGGCATCGTCGCGCGCGAACACCCCCGTCCTGGAGGGCAAAAATAAATCCCCTACTCGATTTTCTGATTCAGGCTGTCGAGTATTCTCCAGACAGAGGGACCAGTAGCACCACCGCGAACCGCTGCATCCGGCTCACACTGGCGTATTTGCAGGTCCGAAGCGCGCTATAGCCATTGAAAGGATCGGTGGGCAGCGAATTAGAAAAAGCCTTGACGAATTTAATGAAATGCTTCATATTTGTCTGCCGGCGTTAGGACACGGTAGAGGCGGGTGTGATGGCTCCCATGGAACGGTGCCGGACGCCGAGGGGTCGCCTTGCGAAAGCTTGGCCGAAAGTGCCCTGCCAGGGTGTGAGGGTGTACCGCGCTGGAAGGTCCGGCAGGGTGTAAAGGCGACGCGAGCGGGGCACGGAGGTACGTCATAGAGAATGAGAAGTGCTTCCCGGCTGCAAGCGCTTTTCTCGGACGCGTGTTACCGCCCTGCATGTAAAACTTGAGCAGCACTAACCAAGAAGAAGAGGGCCAAGTATGAGATTGGCGAAGCTACTATGCCTGCTTGCACTCCTGCTGCCGGTCTCCGCGGCGCTTGCCCAGTCGGGCAAGATCGCAGGTCGGGTCACGGATGGGGGCACGGGTGAGCCGCTGCCCGGTGTAGCGGTCACCATCGAAGGTACGACGCAGGGGGCACTAACTGACGTCGACGGCTACTACACGATCCTGAATGTGAGGCCGGGTACTTACAGCCTCAAGGCGGCCTTCATTGGTTATACGCCCGCTATCAAGGAGAACGTGCGCGTCAACATCGACCTGACGGCTACCGTTGACTTTCAACTGAGCGAGGGAACGGTCGGCCTGGGTGAAGTCGTCGTTCAGGCGGAGCGGCCGGTCGTGCAGCGCGACGTTTCCGCGAGCGTGGCCAACATCAATCAGGAGCAGATCGAAAACCTGCCCGTCTCGAGTGTCGCCGAAGTCATCGGCCTCCAGGCAGGTTTCGAACCGGGCCTGACCGTGCGTGGCTCCGGTGGAAGCCAGGTTGCCTTCGCCGTGGACGGCGTCACCTTTGCCGACCCCCGCACGAACAACCCCAATACCGAGATCAGCTATACCTCCATCGACGAGGTACAGGTGCAGACCGGCGGCTTCAATGCCGAATACGGGAACGTCCGGGCCGGCCTGATCAACGTCGTCACGAAGGACCCCGCCCGCGACCACTACACGGCGGACGTCATCCTTCGCTACAGCGGTCCCAGCCAGAAGAACTTCACCGGGTACGGCACCGATTTCGGTGATCCACGCTATTCCTTCTGGGCGTACCCCCGTCTGAGTCACGACACATTCCCCGGCGATGCCAACGGCGACGGCACGACCGACCCCGGTGAGATGTGCGAGGTTTCGCTCTGCGGCGTGAAAGTTCTGCCTGAGTATCTCAAAAAGCAGTACGAGCAGTTCAGCGGCTGGAATGATCTGGCGAACGGCGACATCACGGCGGAGCAGTTGCGCAAGGGGGAGGAATGGACCTACCGCAAGGACTTCACCATTACGCAGCCAGACTATGAGGCCGACGGCACCATCACGGGCCCCATCCCGGTCATAGGTCCGATGCTTGGTAATCTCCGGTTCTCCGCCTCCTTCCGACAGGCCCAGGAGGCTTACGTTATTCCAGGCCAGCGCGATGCCGAGAAGCGGCGGACTTTCCAGGGCAAGCTGGTTTCTGATATCGGCAAAGGAATGAAGCTCGCCCTGACTGGCATCCATGGTCTGAACGAAGGTGTTGCTTTCACGGGCGAAGGCATCGGCTACCGCAACGTCACGGCTGAAATGCCCGGCTATACCTGGGACAACCGAGACTATCTCGAGAGCAACCTCGTCGGTATCTCCGTGGAATCCGAAGTGTTCGGTGACTACTTCTACAGCCCGCACGACCACACAAACTCCGTATACGGCGCGGAATTCACCCACACGCTCAGCCCGAAGACGTTTTACGAGATACACCTGCAACGCAGTGCCTCCTCCGACCTCACCGGCGCCCCAGTCCATCGCATCTTGGACCCGAACGATCCGACCGGAGTCAGCCAGGTCATGCGTTGCGTGACGCCCGATCTTCAACTGCGCGAAGCCAATTCGTGCGAGGCTAACGAAGTCGCCCTGACGCAGGCCCCGTTCGGGTACAACGAGAAGTACGAATACTACGGGAGCCAGGCGTTTGGCTCGCAGCGCGGCGATGCGCGTGACACCTCCGACGTGTCGCGTTGGGACGCTAGGTTCGACATCACCAGCCAGCTTAACCGCTTCATGCAGGTTAAGGCCGGGGCCGAATACATCAACAGCGACTACAATATCTTCTACGGTTCCTGGGATCCAGCGAATCCA
>DASSAV010000342.1:0-6268 GCA_035699265.1 Rhodothermales bacterium | reverse complement strand
GGCTGATACCGGGACCCCGTCACCTTTTTGGTGACGGGGTCTCTTTTTTGCCCTATTTTGAAGGCCCATTGTGCTGGAAGTGGACATGAACGAAGCCGACAAACGTGCCGCGCGAGCGGATCTGCTGAGCGCGAAAGCGCTGGCCGAAGCGGTCATCAACAGTGAGGAAGCCACCCTGGAGCAGAGAATCCGTGCCATTCGCATCCTGGCCGACACCGTAAGGCGCCTGCGTGCGTCTCAGGTGCAGGAATGGACCGAGCCCGTCGGCAGGTAATCGAAGCGCACCTGGAAGGCCGCGGCTTATTTCGGCGCCGGGCCTGCCGATACAGGCTTTGATAGCATCAACAAACAGCACCCGAACCCTGGATGACGGACCCTTCCAGAGCCGTGGAGATCGAGGAGAAGATCTTTCGCCTCGTCAGTACCATGGTAGATAGATCGCCCGACGATCCGCTGCCTCCTCTCGTGCAGCGGCGTTTGCAGGCCCGAGTAGATACCCTTCACGCCGAACTGGACGAAGCACGCGCTGCGTTGCGGGCCAAAGCACCGACGATTCAGGATGCCCCGGAAGCGAAGGATCGCCCCGACACGCAGATGAAGGCCGCGCCTCCCGATCTCACAAAGAAGCTTCGCACAACAGGACGGAATACGTCTGCCAGGAGCGAATCATCGGGGCGGCCATCCGAGGACATCATCGATAAGAAGATGAAGTCGGTGCTTC
The DNA here is from genome assembly GCA_035699265.1 of Rhodothermales bacterium. Taxonomy (GTDB): domain Bacteria; phylum Bacteroidota; class Rhodothermia; order Rhodothermales; family DASSAV01; genus DASSAV01. The sequence continues at coordinate 5,547 of DASSAV010000342.1, read as the reverse complement.
CGCGCGGCAAGCGCGGCAAGGGCCACCGGCGTATCTGGGGCTGAATCCTTTTGACTGAAAGCGCCGCCTGCTGGATGCGGTGGAACCTGAACGGAGGCGCCGGAATAGACGACGGGCACGTCTCTCCTACCTGTCGCCTGCTGGAATGCGCCTGAAACGTTCCCGAATCATCCTCATCGCCGTCGCCGTCTTCTTCCTGGTCGTCATCATGGACGCACTGGGCGTGTTCGATACGAAGCCGTACATGGAAGTACCGCACGGCAACCACACGCACTACGTTCCCCGCAACGCAGACCCCGACGTGCCGCTGGACGACTTTCCGATGACGCCCCCCGGCCCCAACGAGCGCATTACACCGGAAGGGAAGATCGTGCCGAAGTGAGTCCGGGGGACCGAGCGCCCGCACGGCCCGGCCAGGAACCTCCGGCAGCCGGAGTACGGGCAGGCTGCTCCTCCCCGTCAAAGTCACGTCGTCGCGCTGACCCTGCAGCACCGGATTCCGGGCGGCCGCTGGCGAACCGGAGCGGGTCTGGACTATTTTGACCCCCTCTGGTACCGTCCTCTATGGTACAGGCTACCGACCTGTGCAGTCGCAACGGCGGCTCCCATAGAGATTGAGGCACACATCCGTACGACAGGCCGATGAACAGACGCTCCTTCTTGCAATCTGTCTCCGAGGCGTTGACGACTTGCGCCGTGGCCGGAATGCTCCCCGTGTCGATGGACCCGACTGCGTATCCCACAATTTCCCCGGCTTCGGGCATAGACCGGCGCGCCCTGGTCGCACGGCATAACCCGGTCGTCCGCTCCATCGATCCGTTCGCCACGCTTAGTGTGGGCAACGGCAGCTTCGCCTTCACGGCGGATATTACGGGGTTGCAGACCTTCCCGGAGGCATACGCAGAACTCCCGCTGGCCACCCAGGCAGAATGGGGCTGGCATGCCTTTCCCAATCCGAACGGCTACCGCCTGGAGAATGCGCTTGCGGAATATGAAGCTGGCGGACGGCGCGTTCCATACGCCAGCCTGCAAGAGACGCCGGCAGGCCGCTGGCTGCGGGAGAACCCCCACAGGCTTTCCCTGGCCCGAGTCGGCTTCGACCTCCGCAGGCGCGACGGCACGCCCGCCGTGGCCGAGGACGTGCATGACGTTCGGCAGCATCTGGATCTGTGGAACGGCACCCTGGTGAGCCGCTTCCGGCTGGAGGGCCGCGAGATCTACGTGAGAACCTGGGTGCATCCGCAGCGCGACGCGCTGGCCGTTCGGCTCGAAGCGCCGGAGCTGGCGCCCGGACAGCTCGCCATCCATATCGCCTTTCCATACGGCGCACACACCCACACGGGCGATCCCGCCGATTGGAATAGAGCGGATCTGCACCGGACGGATGTGCTCCACCGCGAAGCCCGGGAGGTCACCTGGCGGCGGGTGATGGACCAGGATCGCTACTTCGCGCGCGCAGAGTGGACGGACACGGGCGCCTTTGAGCAGCAGCATCCCCACGTATTTCGACTGGAGCCTGCACAAACACGTGATTTCGGCCTGGTGGTCTCGTTCTCCCCGGATGCTCCGCAGGATACCCTGCCCGACGTAGACGAGGTCGGCCGCGCCAGCGCGAACCACTGGAACCGTTTCTGGAGCAACGGAGGGGCGCTCGACCTCTCGGGAAGCACGGATCCGAGGGCTCCCGAGTTGGAGCGCCGAATCATCCTCTCACAATACCTGACAGCCATCCAGTGTGCAGGCTCCATGCCCCCACAGGAAACCGGCCTGACCTTCAATAGCTGGTACGGAAAGGCGCACCTGGAGATGCACTGGTGGCACGCCGCGCATTTCGCGTTGTGGAACCGGGTCGACCTGCTGGAGCGGAGCCTTCCCTGGTACCGTTCGATCCTTCCCCCTGCCCGGGAGACGGCCCGGAGTCAGGGGTACGCAGGCGTACGATGGCCCAAGATGGTCGGGCCGGCAGGCCGCGAAAGTCCTTCGAGCGTCGGCGTCTTCCTGATCTGGCAGCAGCCACACCCGATCTATTACGCCGAACTCGTCTACCGGAGCAGGCCTGAGACCGCCGTGCTGGAGACGTATCGCGACCTCGTCTTCGAGTCGGCGGCGTTCATGGCCTCCTACGCCCGGTGGGACGAAGCGGCGCGGCGCTACGTACTCGGGCCTCCACTCATTCCCGCGCAGGAAATCCACCCGCCCGAGACCACGTTCAACCCGACCTTCGAACTCGCCTACTGGGCATTCGGGCTCGAAACGGCCCAACAGTGGCGTGAGCGTCTCGGCCTGCCGCGCGAGCTTGCGTGGGATCGTGTCTTGCGCCTGCTCTCGCCGCTGCCGATGCGTGACGGCCTGTACGTCAATGCAGAGTCTGCGCCCCGGACGTTCACGGATCCGGACCAGCGCCGCGACCACCCTTCGCTTCTCGGCGCCTTCGCCTTTATCCCCTCCCGGCGCGTCGACCGTGAAGCCATGCGCAGGACCCTGCGGCAGGTACTGAAAGATTGGCAATGGGACCAGACCTGGGGTTGGGATTATCCACTCGTCGCCATGACCGCCGCTCGCCTGGGCGAGCCGGAACTCGCCGTAGACGCCCTTCTCATGGATACGCCAAAGAACCATTACCTGCCGAACGGCCATAATTACCAGCGCCCAGGGCTTTCAATCTACCTGCCCGGCAACGGCGGCCTGCTGGCTGCGACCGCGATGATGGCCGCCGGCTGGGACGATGCTCCCGGTGTCCATGCGCCGGGCTTCCCGGATGCCGGCTGGCGTGTAGATTGGGAAAACCTTCGCCGGATGCCCTGACACTCCATCCGGCGGGGCGGCAGTGCAGGGCGCCTCATCCCAATTGTTCATGCCAGTGGTCTGGCACCATAGAGGATGAAAACGCATCTCCGGTAGGGACATCTCGCCGAGATGTCCGCCCGCATTTTCAAAGTAATCCGGTTAATCACTTGCAGGATGGCAGAAACCAGAGAAGCTCCCCTCCTTTCCAAGAGCCTGTCCCGAGCTTGTCGAGGGAAGGGGCAGGGGGTGGTTTGTATCTCTTTCTAAATTGAACTGATCATCCGGACTTGGCATCACGCCTGTTCCGCCGAACCCTGCTCCTCTATCCCGCTCCTTCAGATACACGCGCGTTCGTAGCCTCTCAGAATCCGTCAGCTTCGCCGAGTGTCCGTAGCGCATCTCCAGTGAGCCGCATCACGGTCCAATCGTCCATCGGCTTCGCACCCAGCCTGCGGTAGAACTTGACGGCGGGCGCATTCCAGTCCAGCACCGCCCACTCCATCCGGCCGCAACCCCGCTCGACCGCCACCTCGGCGACGCGCTTCAATAATGCGAACCCGATCCCCTGACCCCGGAAGTCCGGCCTGACGTACAGGTCTTCCAGGTAAATGCCGAAGCGGGTGAGAAAGGTCGAGTAATTGTGGAAATACAGGGCGAAACCGACCGGCCCAGTCTCCTCATCTTCGGCGACCAAAGCCTCGACGTGCGGATAGCCGTCCGAAGACAGGTGCGTGCGCAGGGCGTCGGCATCCGGCACCGCCTCGTGCCGTAGCTTTTCGTAGTCGGCCAGCTCCAGGATGAGGGAGACGATGGTTTTGGCATCGACGGGTGTGGCAGAGCGAATCGAGACGGGCATGTATTGCGTGATGGACGGAAGATGGGGCGAGGCGGTCGGCGGACCGGCAACACGAATATACCACAACCGCCCGTCTACCGGTATACAGGAGTACCTACCGGGTCACGACGAGCCTTCTGGCCGCGAAATGCATCCCCGACCGGAGCGTATAGATGTACACACCGCTCGGCAGGCTCCCCTCCCCGAAATCCGCCCCGGCCAGATTCACGCCGGTGTACCGCGCCTGTCCGGAGACCGCAGGCGCCGGCGATGCCATGCCGAGCAGCAGCCCCGCCACGAGCAGCGTCATCCGCAAACACTCAGCCGTTCGTGACGTGGCCATAGCTGAAGTGTGCTGGAATGGGAGATCCGAAGATACGGAATGGCCACACAGCGGCCACAACGTGCCGCTCCGATTCGGAGCCGCTGCACAGAGCGTAATCCTCCAAAAGCCCTTGCTTCCGTAACCGCAGCACCTAACTTCCGGGCTCTCACTTCCAACACAGGTTTGCAATGGGCCGAATATTATACGTTTTTCCCCATCCCGACGACGAGGCCTTCGGTCCGGGCCCTGTCCTGGCCAGGCAGCGGCGCCAGGGGCACGAGGTATCCCTTCTGACCCTCACGCGGGGAGAAGCGACCCGGCAGCGTACGAAGTTCGGATTTTCCAAGGCTGAAATGGGTCAGGTTCGCTACGAAGAGATGCAGTGTACCGCGCGGGTGCTGGACCTCAACAGTATGACCGTGCTGGAATTCCCCGACGGCGGCCTGCCCGAGTTGGATCCTGCCGTCCTCGCGGATGCGATACGAACGTGCGTAGAGGGAATCCGGCCCGAAGTCGTGGTTACCTATCCCGTTCACGGCATCAGCGGCCACCCCGATCACCTGGCCGGGCACGCCGTGGTCAAGCAGGTCTTTTGTGACCTCCGCCGCGACGGCGCCGGCTACCTGAAACGCCTCGCCTTCTTTACGCTCTCCACCCGGCCGAAGCCCGGCCGTCCCGGCCATCTCAAAGGCTCCCCACGCGAGGCCATCGACTGCATCGTTCCCATCGAGAAGGCCGACATGGATACGGGCCGCGAACTCCTCCAGTGTTATAAAACCTATCAGGCCGTCGTCAGCGAGCACAACCCGCTGGCACAGGTCGAAGACGGCGTCGCCTTCGAGTTCTTCCAGGAAGACTTCACGCCGCCTGTCGACGACCTGTTCGCAGAACTGGATGCGGCCTGACCGTAGGACCGGCGGCCTGCCCGAACGCACCCGACCCCCGCGCGTTAATGCCCGACGCGCAAATCCGTCGATGCCCCATCCGCCATGTCCGATTTCAAAGCCTTGCTCGAAGCCCGGCCCCACGCTGCGCTGGTCCGCGCCGTCGGTGACGTGGCGGCCCGCGACGGCATAGCGGCCTATGCGGTCGGCGGCTTCGTCCGCGACGTGCTGCTCGGCCGGCCTACGGCGGACGTCGACTTCGTCACGGTCGGCCACGGCACCGGCATCCGCCTGGCGGAGCTTGTAGCCGGCGCGCTCGGCGGCGCCACAGCCCACGTCTACCCCAACTTCGGCACCGCCGCCGTACGCCTCCACGGGCCGGAGGGCGAGGCCATCGTGTTCGAGTTCGTCGGCGCGCGCCGGGAGAGCTATCGGAGGGACTCACGCAAGCCGATCGTGGAGGAGGGCACCCTGCAGGACGATCAGTTCCGGCGCGACTTCACTATCAACGCGATGGCCTTCGACGTTTCCCCCGGTCGCTTCGGCGAACTGGTAGATCCGTTCGACGGACTCGGCGACCTCGAACGCCGCCTCATCCGAACCCCTCTGGAGCCGCACCGGACCTTCGAGGACGATCCCCTCCGCATGATCCGCGCCGCCCGCTTCGCCGCCCAGCTCGGGTTCACCATCGTGCCCGAAGCGTTCCAGGCGATGAA
>DASSAV010000341.1:0-2710 GCA_035699265.1 Rhodothermales bacterium | reverse complement strand
GATGCCGTTCGGGACGACGTGGAGCTTCTCAGCCGCCAAGCCGCGTTCCAGGCAGGCTGCGCCTGTGGCCCGGCTTACGGGGAGGACGAGGTCCAGGGCATCGAAGACCCTCGGCAGGAGTTTCTGGTAGGCGGGGTTGGGCAGGGTCACGTCGCGCCCGTGGGCGATGGCGGCCGTACGCACGCCGAGCTCGCGAAGGCGCCGGGCAAGCAGCGGGCTGAGGGCTGCCGTAACCATCGACGAATAGAGGACCACGTCGATCTTGCGGCGGCGGGCGAGTGCGGGGATCCGCCAGAGCAGGCCGGCCAGAAAAGGTCCGGTCAAGACGTGCGTCCAGCGCCAGGAGGTACGGAGGAGGACCGTATCGAGCGAGACGTCCGGATGTCTCTGGAGTGCGTCGTGCAGGTCCGCCGCGACCCGCTGCATACCCCCGATATTTTCGAGTGGCTGGCCGGGTGTTGGAATCGAGTGTGAGACAAACAGCAGCCGCACGTCAATCGAGATCAGGGCTGTTCGAGCAGGAACGGCCTCGTACGCTCTGCGTCGTTCGCCAGCAGCGGGAGGGGCACGTTGCCGACGGCTTCGGGGTTCGGGTTGAGGATCTCGTCGTAATAGCCAGCAATGCGGGAAAGGACCGCATCCCACTCGTACTGACGGGCCAGGAGGACGGCATTCTCGCCCATCGTAAACCGAAGGCCGGCATCCGTCGCGAGCCGGGAGACGTACTCGAAGAACACGTCGTTATCTCCCGCAGGAGCCAGGAAGCCCGACACCCCGTGGCGCACGAGGCTGCTGCTGCCGGTGGCATCGGCGCAGACGGCCGGTAGGCCGCAGGCCATCGCTTCGAGCGTCACGTTTCCGAACGTCTCGGTATCGCTGGGGAAGAAGAAGACGTCGGACGAGGCGTAGGCACGGGCGAGGGCGTCCCCGTCCAGGTGCCCGGTAAAGATGGTCTCCGGAAGCCGCTCCGAAAGCTCGGAACGGGCGGGTCCGTCCCCTACGACCATGCTTCGGTGCGGGATGCCCTGCTCGTGAAGCGCCTCGATAACGTCGGCGTAGACGCCCAACCCCTTCTCCCAGACCAGGCGCCCGACGAAGGTAATGAGCACCTCGCGTTCAGCCACGTCGAGTGTTTGCCGCCACGTCATAGAGCGGCGCTCGGGGTTGAAGAGCCTGGTGTTGACGCCTCGCTGCCAGATCCGAAGGCCCTTCGTGATCTCGTGCGCCCGCAGTACGGCCGCCATCGAATGGGAGGGCACGTAGACGTGTTCACAATGGCGGTAGAAGCGCCGCAGGTACTTCCACAGAAACCCCTCGAACTCCTCGAAGCCGTAGTATTTCAGGTAGGAGCTGAAATGTGTGTGATAGGAGGCGACCGCCGGGACGCCCCATTTCTGTGCCAGCCGGAGCGCCTGGTTGCCCAGGATGTCCGGCGTCGCGATGTGGAACAGGGTCGGCTGAAACTCGGCCAGTCTGCGCCGCGCCGAATGCGGCAGGCCGAGCGCCACCCGGTATTCGGCGCGCCCCGGCGCCGAGATGGAAGGGATCGGGACGAGCGTACCAGCGTGCTCGACCGGTGGGTTTTCCACTGTGGGTGCGAACACCAGTACGTCGGCCCCCGTCCGTTCCATGTGGGACACCAGCCGGTTCAGCGTGAGCGAGACTCCATCGGCGATGTGGTTGTAGGCGCCGGTGAACAGGGCGATCCGCCGCGGCACCTCCGCATGGGTAGCAGGCGGGGTCTTGACGTATGGTTTACATGCCCGGCGTGTGATGGGGGCTCTCATGGCGAGTAGCTTCTCACTAGTATTGTATCCGTCTCCGACGGGCGCCTGCCTCGCAACTAGCGTGCCCTCGCAACGGTCCGGATGTATTAAAAGTCGCGTCGTGTACGGCGAAAGCCCACAAAAGAAGCGGTTTGCGCCTGATTTCATCTTAAGATCACAGGCATGGGCCGCATCGGAACGCCGCATTCAATGCAAAGCCGCACCGGTCTGGCCGGAAGTAACGTCCGCTTGAAAATTTTTCTGCGTGGGGATTCAAAGTGTTCGGGTGTTCGGGGAGCGGTTAGCAGTCGGCAGTGAGCAGTTGCCGACTGTTTGTGAGGTTGTGCGCTGAATTGTAACGGATCTTACAATCTTCGCTCTATGCTAGACAATGCACAACGCATTATTGCACACTTTGCACACTTTTGGTTAGTTGTTGGTTGTTGGCGGCCGGGGGGATGGGCGTCTCGCATGGTTTAGAGGTGTGTGGTGGTTCGGGGATGTCCTTTCTTGCTCGCCCAAGAAAGGACCAAAGAAGGGCGATCGAATCAAAACGCGCGAATCCCCTTCCCTGCGCGCACATCGACCGAGCGGCGCGTGAGGGTTGGGCGGAAGGCCGGGACTGTTTCGGTCTTGCGCCACTCGCTCAACCGCGCGGGGATTCCATCCGGCGCGCGGGCCGCGATTCGATAGAGCTAATACCCTCCGGTCTCTCAGGGCATCTCCCAGGTTTGCACGAGCGTTTTGCAGAACGGGTACTGGTTGCACACTTTGCACGTTTTTTGTCCGTTGCCCGTGATTAGTCGTTTGTCGGGGTGGAGGTGGTCTCGTTCTGGAACGTGTATCGCGCATTATTGCACACTTTGCACACATTTGGTCGGTTGTTGGTGGTCAGTGGTCAGTTGTTCGGGTACCGGGGTGTTGAGGGGAATTGTAACGGATCT
>DASSAV010000340.1:0-2178 GCA_035699265.1 Rhodothermales bacterium | reverse complement strand
AACGTACCGTCGTCCTCGGCGACGGCGCCCGTAGCGAGCGTTGAGTCGGCTGCTTTCCAGACCGCGATGGTGGCAGTGGGGATGCCTTCACCCGAGGCTGCATCTGTCACGGTGCCGCTGATCTGGCCACCTGCCATTGGTGCACGTCCGGCACCCGCACCGGGCGGAGGGCCGGCAGGAAAATTCTGTGCAAGAACCGGAGGGGCGGCCGTTATCAGCAGGGCGAGTACCGCACCTAGCAGGATCGTTGGTTTCATACAAGGCGGCCCGAGGGGACCTGTTCAGGTGAAACTGCGTGGAAGCCGGGCGAAGCGCCTGCCGAGCCTTTCGGCACACCCTGTCGCGGGGAGTTCATTTTTCCACATCCGGGGTGCAGTATAGGTTGGGAAAGGGCGGGCAGTTACGCACGGCTGCACGAATTGCACGAGCATGTCGTGAACTGCACGGGGGGAGGGTTTGGGGAAAGGGGGAGAGGGGGAAAGGACGAGAGGAAGAGAGGGGTTTTGTGGCGGCTGCGTGCCACTGGTTGGGCGGTGGGTGCAATTGGGGGCGCAGTAAAGACTTGCAGAGCGCGGATGTATTACTTTAGCTGCCTGAGAATCTGCTGCTTTGAGGGTTCGACGAAACGTTGAACGGACGAACGATGAAACACGGGGCCACAGAGAATCGCCAGATACCCGACCACGCGCCGGATGCCGCACGACGGGTGGGAACGCCGTGGTGGATCGAGACGGGCCTCATCGTCGCATTCTGGGGCTTCATCATCCTGCTCACGATAGGCCAGCGCGCGCTGGATCCCCGCCACGGGAGCCCCCGCGGCCTGATGCCGGGGGAAGCCCTCCAGGCCATGATCCAGTATGGCGCCTGGACGCTGCTGACCCCCGGAATATTCTGGCTGAGCCGCCGCTTTCGCCTGGAAGGCCGGACGTGGCTCAGGCACTTGCTGTTTCATCTGCTCGTCGCTCTCTGCGTGGCCGATGCAATTGACCTCGTAACGTACACCACCTTCCGGTCGCTGGTCGCCTGGTTTCCGCTACCTCCCGTCTCGCTCGCCGGCAGCATCACCGGGCTCCACTTTCTCGACGACCTGATCGTTTATCTCGTAGTCCTCTCCGCCGGTTTCGCGCGCGATTATTTCCTGCGCAGCCGTGAACACATGGGAGAGGCTTCCCGGCTCCGCACGCACGCGGCGGAACTCCAGGCGCAGCTTGCCGAAGCACGCCTCCACTCTCTCCGGATGCAGGTTAACCCGCATTTCCTGTTCAATACGCTTCACGCTGTCGCAGCCCTGGTGGAGCGCGACCCGAAGGGTGTGCGGCGCATGATTGCGCGCCTGAGCGAACTACTCCGGTACGCGCTAGACGAGACGACGCCGCAAGAGGTCGCGCTGCTGCAAGAGATGAAGTTTATCCGGGTCTACCTGGAGATCCAGCAGATCCGGTTTCAGGGGCGGCTGGACGTGCGGCAGGAGATCGATCCGGAAGTTCTGGAGGCCCTGCTGCCCAACCTGATTCTTCAGCCGCTCGTTGAGAACGCAGTAAAACACGGCACCAGCCGATCCGTCGGTGAAGGCCGCATCACGATCCACGCAGGTCGGGACGGGGACAACCTGGTGGTGAGTATTCACGATAATGGACCGGGGCCGTCGCAGGGTGACGGCTCACCGGGCGCGAGCCGGGGCATAGGCCTCCGGAACACGCGCGAGCGCCTGGAGAGCCTCTACGGTCCGGGGGGACGTGTAACGCTAGAGGCGCAGGAAGGGGGCGGATGTGTGGCGCAGATCGTCCTTCCATTCCACACGGCGGCGGACCTGCGCACGGTGGGGATTCACGCCCACGAATAGGCCCAGCCCATGCCGGCACAGAAGAGACTTCGGGTGCTCATTGCGGACGACGAACTGCTGGCGCAGCAGCGGCTGGAGGATCTGCTGGCGCAGCAGGACGACGCCGAGGTGGTGGGGACGGCCGGCAACGGGCCGGATGCCGTACGGTCGATTCGCTCGTTGCAGCCGGACATCGTCTTTCTGGACGTGCAGATGCCCGGCCTGACGGGCACGGAGGTCGTGCGGGAGATCGGCCCGGAGCACATGCCGGTGACGATCTTCGTGACGGCGTACGACCAGTATGCGTTGAAGGCATTCGAGCTGGCGGCGCTGGACTACCTCGTCAAGCCCTTCGC
>DASSAV010000339.1:0-3988 GCA_035699265.1 Rhodothermales bacterium | reverse complement strand
AGTCCTCGTCATACGCCACCTGAACAAAGCTGCCGGCGGGCACGCTCTGTACAGGGGCGGCGGCTCCATCGGCATCATCGGCGCCGCTCGCCTGGGCCTCCTGCTCGGCAGACCGCCCGAATCCGAGGACGCCCTTGTTCTCGCCACCACGAAATCGAATATTGCGAAGACGCCGGGCTCACTCGCCTTGCGCGTGGTGAGCAGCCCGAACGATGCAGACGTGGGGGTCATTGAGTGGACGGGGCTGTCGACGCTGACAGCACAGGATCTCGTGGCCTCACAGTCTAAGGGACGCGGACGGCCTGCGGAGGAACGGACGGCCGTAGAGGACTGGCTTGCCGAGCGGCTTGCTGACGGCGAACCCCACGCGGCACGCGACCTGTGGGAAGCGGCGGAGGAAAAGGGGTTTGCAGAGAGGACCGTAAGGCGAGCTGTCAAAACGTTGGGCGTCGTTGTCGAACATCAACCGCCTCGGCCCGGTGGTACGTGGTACTGGAGTCTCCCGGACTCCAAGACTGCCATATATGGTAATATTGGCAGTCTTGGAGGCGATGGGGCCTCTAAGGGGGTTGAATCTACCCCGAAACCCGCGATTTCAGCCGAATTTGCAAGGGTGCCAGAAATCCCCAAGACTGCCATAAATCAAAATGGTAAGGAATTGTGGCCATCTGGGGATGAGGCGCCTTCCGCCGTGCAGCATTTCGGCGAGGGCGAGCGCGTCATGACCCCCTCCGGTCCTGGCGTCGTCACCGGCTATGACTTCGGCACGGAGCGGTACGTCGTCACGCTCGACTCTGGGCAGGACAGTCCCTTCCAGGGCACCGCATTGCAGACAGTAATTGTTGAATAGCTCACGGGCAGATGTTAACTAGCGAGCACACATACCGAAAGCTGAACGCCCTCGCGGGGTACGACAAGTACACCCGTGACGAGGCGGCGCGGCTTCACGGCACGCTCTCCAACATCGCCCACCTCATCGCAGACATCAATGCCGAAACAGCAGACGAACCAGCGAAAAGCCATCCGGTATGTCCGCGTGTCGACCGAGGAGCAAGCCGCCCAGGGCTATAGCCTACGGGGACAGGCCGAGCTCATCGACCGCTACGCGGAGAGCCGTGACATACGCATCGTCGCCACGTTCGAGGACGACGGCTTCAGCGCGCGCACACGCGCCGAGGCGGGCGCCTCGTTCGAGCGCCCCGGCTTCTCCCGCCTCATGGCCTACGTCAAGGCCAACCCCGGCGCCGTCGACCTCCTCCTCTTCAAGGACTGGAGCCGCTTCGGGCGCGATGCCGCCGACTGCCTGGCGATGATCCGGCGCCTGCAAAAGGTGGGGGTCGAGTGCCAGGCCGTAGAGCAGCCCATCGACTGGAACGTGCCCGAGCAGTACATGCTGCTCGGCATCTACATCACAGCCCCCCAGGCCGACAACATGCGGCGTTCGCTGAACGTCATGCGGGGCATGCGCCGGGCCATCCGGGAGGGGAGATGGACAACCACGCCGCCCACGGGCTACCGGCGCGACTACGACGACGACCGCCGTATGATCATCGTCCCCGACGACAGGACGGCGCCGCTCGTACGCGAAGCCTTCCGCCTGGTGGCCACCGGCACCATGAGCGCCGAAGAAGTGCGCCGCCGCATACGGGAGCAGGCCCCGGTAGGTGTCCGGTTCTTCGGCTCCCGCTACCGCTTCCTGGAGATGCTGAAGAACCCCGTCTACATCGGCAAGGTCAGGCTCTCCGCGTGGCGTGACGAGCCGGGGCAGCTCTTCGAGGGCCTGCACGACGCCCTGGTCGACGACTACACGTTCTCCCGTGTACAGGAGCTGCTCACCAGACGCGATCAGAAGCGGAAGAGCAAGTACGTGGAGGGGCTCCCGCTCCGCGGTCACCTCGTCTGCCCGCACTGCGGCCGCAAGCTGACGGGCTCGGGGTCCACCAGCCACACGGGCGCACGGCACCTGTACTACCATTGCCAGCGGCCCTGCCCGGAGCGCCTGAGGGCGCAGGACGCCAACGACGCCTTCGTATCGTACTTACAGGAGGTGCGCATCGCAGACGAGGTTACAGCCGTCTTCCAGGACCTGTATTCCGACGTGATCCAGGAGCGGAACGCGGGGAGTAGGAGGGAGGCTTCTCAGCTTGAGGCGGAGCGGGCGAAGATCGAGGCCAAGCTGGAACGGCTGGACGAGGCGTACGTGATCGAGGAGAAGATCGACCGGCTCGCGTACGAACGCCTACAGGCCCGCTACCGGAAGGACCTGGCGGAGATCACGCTGAAGCTGGACCGCGTCCATGTCGTCGGCCCGAAGTTCACGGAGCACCTGGCGTACGGGCTGGACCTCTTGAGCCGCCTGGACTGGGTATTCACCCATAGCGGGGTAAGGGGTCAGCATGCGCTGGTGGGTTCGATATTCCCCTCCGGACTCGTCTTTCAGAACAGCAGTTATCGAACCTCGCCGCCAAGCGAGATCCTGTACCTCCTAAGTGGCAAGAATATCAGCACTTCCGCAAAACAAAAAACGGGACAAACGAGCGTTTCAAACTCATTTGTCCCGTCGGGCGGTCCGGACGGGACTCGAACCCGCGACCTCCAGCGTGACAGGCTGGCATTCTAACCAACTGAACTACCGGACCACGCGCTCCGAAAGGGAGAAAACTTATATCTCATCCCACCTTCCGTGTTCCCCCTGCCGTCAGCGGGGCCGCTAAGATAGTGGCGCCGAAACGACGCCCGCAAGCAGGGTAGGGGTGAAGCGTTAATGAAGGCGCCATCTGACCCGAAAGTGAATCCGCCTGCAAACCTGGCGTCCTTCTTGAGGGTGAACCTTTGAGGAAGGATAGCGTTAAGAATCAGCTATACTCGGGACAGCGCAAACAAGATGATTGATCAGTTTCTACAATTTCTTCGGGAGAAGGACAGCTTTGTCATTTCGACGCACATCAGGCCCGATGGGGATGCCCTGGGTTCACAACTGGCCCTCGGGTACTTTTTGCAGAAGCTGGGCAAGCGGGTAAGCATGATCAACAGTGATCCGCCCGCTTACAACCTGTACTGGTTGCCGGGCGTCGATCATGTCGAAGTCTTTGAAGGGTCGCTGGATCAGCGGGAGCGCATCGCCAGTGCAGATGCCATCATCGTAGTGGATACGAATGCGCTGGAGCGCCTGGGCAAGGTAGCGTCTGCGGTCCGAAACAGTACGTCTCCCAAGCTCCTCATCGATCACCACACTCATCCCGAAAAGTGGTTCGACCTGACGTACACACGAGAATCCGCATCCTCCACGGGCGAGCTCATGTATGAGCTCATCACAGAGCAGGACCCCGCTCTGATCGACACCCGAATCGCCACCGTCCTGTATACGGCCATCATGACCGATACAGGATCCTTCCGCTACAGCAGCGTGACGCCCAGGCTGCACCGGATCGTCGCGGAGCTTCTGGAACGAGGAGATATTCAACCCGCCCCGATCCATACCTCGCTCTATGACACGCGAAGCGTTCAGGGGCTGCGGCTGTTGGGTGCTGCCCTGGAGGGGATTCAGTTGCGCTACAACGGACAAATCGGCTACACGGTCGTGTCGCAACGCATGGTTCGCGACACGGGATCGAGCCTGGAGGAGACGGAAGGCTTCGTAAATTATGTACTCGCTATCGAGACCGTAAAAGCGGCCTTGCTGTTCTCTGAAACGGTCAGCGGCACCAAAGTCAGTTTTCGCTCCAAGGGAAACGCCTACGTGAACGAGTGGGCGCGCTCCTTCGGCGGCGGAGGGCATCGGAATGCGGCAGGTGCTTACTTCCGGCGTCCGGTCGAAGCCGTAGTTCGAGACGTCATTGCCTCGGCTCCTCGTTACGTCGCGATGGAGGAGCCCGCTTCCACGGAAACCGACACACTCTCTCCCGAGGATGCACTGTACCTATCTTCTCTATCAGATTTGAAATCGCAAAAGTCGACGCCATGAAAGTTTCCGTAACCGGTATTCCGC
>DASSAV010000338.1:0-2875 GCA_035699265.1 Rhodothermales bacterium | reverse complement strand
CGCATGGCCACTGGATTGGCGAGGGGGCTTTCGGCTTGAAGGGAAGGAGCGTCGAGAGGTTCGTTCATCGGTCGGAAAAGCAAGGAGGGTTGAGATGTAGTCGTGGAGGCCGGGCCTGCCGAGAGGCCGGCGTCGGACAGGATGCGTTGCGCCAGGGCTAACAGTTCGGGGCTCGTGACCCATAGGCCGTACTCGACGGCGCCCCGGCCTTCGAGGTATTCGGCGGTCGTCGACGTGGCGATGCCGGCCGCAGCCAGGGCCATCTTTAACGACCCGTGTAACGTCGGATCTCTCGTAAGAAGGATTCGTCGCATGTTGCCCATCCGGGTCAGCACCGGCACGTGCCCGGCGTTGAACCAATCAAAGTTGCATCAATCGAAAAGGTCGTCCGCATCGAACCGTGCGCGCGCCAGCGTCTGTTCGTTACGGAGCAGCCCGTACTGCCACAGGAGCCGGCCCCGCGTCCGGGCCGGAATCTGCCGGTCTTGGTCACACAACTGCAGCGCCCGTTTCGTCCGTTCGAGTTGGTCCTCTCGCGTCGCGATTCGCATGTGCAAGACGACCCGGTACCGCGCCCGACGCCGCGCTTCGGCGATGACCCCCTGAAGCTCGTCGTCGCACCTTTTCCGCTCGACGCTGGCCGAATCCATCCGAACAGGCCGCCACTCCTGCTGCTCAGGCGCATCAGAGTGCATCAGGTGCAACTGAGCCAGCGTCGTATGATCCCAGAGAATGGGTACACGCGAAGCTGAGCGGTCCAGCAAGCGGCCTACGGCCTCACGAAGGCGGGCAGCAAGCGGGAGGCCAGCCGTTCTGGGCCGAGCGAAAGGTTCGTCATAGTTGCCGAGGCGGTCCATATCCGCAAAGCTCGGACGGGCTCCGGGGATACCGGATGTGGTGGAGGTGTAGGATGTAAACATGGCGCATGCAGCGAGGCTTGTAAGAAGCTCCACGTTATTGCCATCGGCGTAGCTGTTACATGCGCCGGAAGCATTTTCGGACTGGATATTCGGCGTACGCTCCATGCGCCGGATCTGCATGCCCCCTGTTTCCCCGTTGATCCGGTGACCGGTATCTCCTATTCTACCGGTGTCATTGCTTCTCTCCTAAAAGGCGGCTCGGGAAAGGCTGTCGGCACGTGAAACGAATGGAACGGCGGAGTTTTATCAAGAAGGCGGCTGCTTCTGCCGCGACGGGCGGACTGATCGCGGCCTGCGGCGGCAACACGCGGGCGCGCACCAGTGGCCCCGGCATCCAGGCCCAGCCTAACGTCATGTGGCGCCTGGCCTCGTGCTTCCCGCGCTCGCTGGACACCATCTATGGGGCCTCCGAGCACCTGGGCAAGCGGCTGGAAGCACTCACCGGCGGGCGCTTTCGTATTCGGGCGTATCCGGCCGGCGAGCTCGTGCCGTTCGACCAGGTGCTGGACTCCGTGCAGAAGGCGACGGTGCAGATCGGGCATGCGGCCAGCTATTACTTCATCGGCAAGAACCCCGCACTGGCGTTCGATACCTGTGTCCCCTTCGGCCTCACGGCCCGTCAGTACGATGCCTGGATGCAATACGGCGGGGGGAACGACCTCATGCAGGAGCTTTTCGCCGACTTCAATATCGTCAAGCTGCCGGGCGGCAATACTGGTGCCCAGATGGGTGGCTGGTTCCGGCGGGAGATCAACAGCGCGGCCGACCTGAAAGGGCTCAAGATGCGCATCCCCGGCATGGGGGGGCGGGTGATGGACGCGCTCGGCGTGAACGCGCAGGTCATCGCCGGGGGTGAGATCTACCCGGCCCTGGAACGCGGCGTCATCGATGCGGCGGAGTGGGTGGGGCCCTACGACGACGACAAGCTCGGGTTCAACAAGGTGGCCAAATACTACTACTATCCCGGATGGTGGGAGCCGGGGCCCGCGCTGAGCTTCTACGTCAACAAGCAGGCGTACGATCAACTTCCCACCCTCTACAAGGAGGCGCTCGCCAGCGCCGCGGCCGAGGTCTCTGCGGGCATGCTGGCGGCATACGACGCCAAGAACCCGGCTGCTCTGCAACGGCTCCTCGCCGGCGGGACGCAACTCCGGCAGTTCCCGGCGGACGTGATGGACGCCGCCAAAAAGGAGGCCGACGACCAGATCGCCTCGGCCGACACGGGCAGCCTCTACAAGCGCATTTTGGAGGCCCACAACAAATGGCGCGAGGACTCCCGCCGCTGGTTCGGGACCGCGGAGTTGTCGTATGCCAATTATGCCTACGGGCCGGCGGGCGCCTACGTGGCCGCTGCGAACCCCCAGGACTGCCCCGCCACTGGTAGCGCCAAACTCACCTTCCCCTCCTGACGTGGACGCGATGATCCTGGCGGCGGGGCTCGGGACACGCCTACGCCCGCTCACCGACCGGATTCCGAAAGCGCTCATCGAGGTGGGGGGCGTGCCGATGCTGGAGCGCGTAGCCCGGCGCCTCATCGAGGCGGGAGCGGACCGCCTGATCGTCAACGTCCACCACCTGTCCGAGCAGGTCGTTCGGTTCATCGAGGAGAAGGACCGCTTCGGAGTGGAGGTGTGCGTGTCGGTGGAGCCGGAGCGGCGCCTGGAGACGGGCGGCGGCCTGAAGCACGCGGCCGGCTGCTTCCGGAAGGACGCTCCCTTCTTCATGCACAACGCGGACGTGCTGACGGATGCCGACCTCCGGGCGTTGTATGCCCATCAAGCGGCTTCGGACGCCCTGGCAACGCTGGCGGTGCGGCCGGCGGAGACGCCCCGCTACCTCGTGCAGGACGCGGAGGGGCGGATCGTGGGCTACGGGAATGCGGATGTGGGCACGGAGTACCTCGCCGTGCCCCCGGAAGGCCCGACGGAGCGGGTCGATTTCCTGGGCGTCCACGT
>DASSAV010000337.1:0-6701 GCA_035699265.1 Rhodothermales bacterium | reverse complement strand
TGATCCGGATGCAGGGTGTTAAGGTAGGGAAGGGGAGCGACAGTCCTGTGGCACGGGGCGTTGCTTTCTGCTGCTTTCAGGGCGAGGTGCTCAGTCGGGTTTCAGGGACCGGAGAGCGTCTTTCGTCAGTCGCTTCGCTCGTGTCTTCGTCAGTCATTGCGTTCGTGTCCGATCAGGTCGGGGATGGCGGGAGGGTTGAGGATGATGAAGGTGGTGGTTTGCCTCCATTCAGCGGAATGCCGCATTTACGTTCCTTACCAAACAGCCTCTCAGAAGGCGATGGTGAAGCCTCCGTAGAAGAAGCGGTTGCCGAAGGCCTGCTTGTAGGTATCGTCGAGGCTGATCTGTAGGGCGGCGAGGGGGCTGAGGGTGACCGGGCCGGCGTCAAACGACGTGGCGACCGAGAGGGCCAGGTGGCTCAGGCTCGTCTGGTCGTCCCCGACGGTGGGATCGACCGTCAGGTAGTATTTCTGGTAGTAGCCCGCATCCAGGCCGAGTGTGGCGGCGAAGTTGAAGTTCTGCCCGCCCGATTCGAAGGGAACGGCTACTTTGCCTTCCGCATAGAGGCCCTTCAGTGGGTTCTCAGCGTTGTCGTCGAAGTCGTAGGCAACGAAGAGGGAGGGCTGTACCGGGCCGCTCGCGAGGCCCACGGAGCCGAACAGTTCCTGTGTGTTGAGCAGTTTGATCTCGTCGCCTGCCGGGGTGGGGAAATTGTAGAGCGTGTATCCGGCGGTCAGGGCCACGTCGGAGAGGGACGTGCCATAGGCGAGGGTGAGGTCGGCTTCCTGCCAGTGGACCTTGTCGTGCACGTAGACGCTGTTGGGGTCGACGTTGCCAAAGAAGGTCGCCGAAAAGCCTCCGTACCCGGCGGAGATCGAGGGCTGAAACACCCATCCGCCGGAGAGGACTTCGCCCCTCCAGACGTAGGGGCTTCCGAAGAAGACGGATGAACTGACGGATACCTGGGCGCTCGCGGGCGGTATCGCGAAGGCTGTGACGGTGCAGAGGACCAGTGTGCTACGGAGCAGCTTTTTCATGGCATTCTCAGGCTTGGGTTCCGGCGACCGGCGGAGCGTGGATGCCCGCCATCGCGCCCGCTACGACCGAAGCCATCTTTTGTGAAGGCCGGGATGACTATCAGCCGTAAAAAATGCGGGCACGCTTCGTGTTTGCCTAATTTATGCCATACAAGCTACCGTTGTCAACATATTTTTAGGATTTATGTATACGATGCCTTCTTTTTATTATAAGTAGGGCTATACAGTGTAAATAATACCGGATCTTTGATGGGGTTGTGATTGCCGCAGGGAAGGAGACGGGGAGTCTATGAGGGGAGGAGAGGCTGATTCGGGGTGTTTCTTGGTTCGGGGGTGGTTCGTAGTTCAGAGATGTGTGGTGGTTCGGGGGGTGTTTTTCTGGGGAGCGTGCTTTTTTGAGAATGGGCTTTCCTTGGAGGATGAGCTTTCCCGGGGCATGTCCTTTCTTGCTCGCCCAAGAAAGGACCAAAGAAGGGCGGCCGAAGGGGAGAGGGGGAAAGGGAGAGAGGGTGAAAGGGAGAGAGGGTGAAAGGGGGAGAGAAGGATGAGGGGAATCGGAACGCGCCAATCCCCTTCCCGGCGCTCATCGACCGAGCGGCGCGTGGGGGATGGCGATCATGCGGAGGGGGTCTCGGGCGCCACTCGCTCAACCGCGCGGGGATTCCTTCCGGCGCGCGGGCCGGGATTCGACGGGTTCTGGGTAAAGGGGTTCGGACAGGGGGAAAGGACAAGAGGAGGAGAGGTGTAGGGTGCTGTTGTATGGGATGCCTCGGCTTCGCTCGGCATGACAGATGGGGGCGTCCAGGATGACGGAGGTGGGGTTCAGGAAGCGGGGGTGGGTTCAAGGTTGAGGCGAAGTGTGTTCGCGGAGGAAGTGCAGGAGGGCGCTCTCCGGGGGTGTCAGTCCTGCGAGGGGTTTGCGGTTGAGGTATCGTTGCCATATTTCGAGCAGGGCGCCTTCGAGGTAGGTGTCCATGAGGGCGGGATGGATGTAGTAGGAGCGGCACACGGCGGTGGTGTTGCCCAGCTCCTCGGCTACCTGCTTTACCATCCGGACGACGTTCTTCTTCGCCTGTTTCTCGGCGGGGGCGGGGCCAATCTCAAACAGGGTCTCGGCGGCGCGCACGCTGCCTGCCCAGGTTCGGAAGTCTTTGGCGGTGAAGTCCTGACCGGCCGTGTCTTTCAAGTATGTATTGACGTCCTGTGAGCCGACGATGCGGCGGGCGCCTTCGTCGTCGTAATACTGAAAGAGGTCGTAGCCCGGGACGTCGCGGCAGTCGCGCACGATGCGGACGAGGCGTGGATCGTCCAGCTCGACACAATGTTCTTTACCGCTCTTGCCGACGAAGCTGAAGACGCACTTCTTCGAGCCATTGAACTGTACGTGCCTATCACGCAGGGTCGTCAGCCCATACGAGTTGTTGTCACGCGCGTATGCGTCGTTGCCGACACGGATATGCGTCGCGTCGAGCAGCCGCACTACGGCGGCGAGCACTTTGTCGCGCGGGAGGCCGTGTTTTCGCAGGTCTTCCGCCGTGCGCTCGCGGATGACCGGCAACGTTTCCCCGAACGGGATCATGCGGCCGAACTTGGCCTCACTGCGCACCTCCGACCATTTCGGGTGGTAGATGTACTGCTTGCGTCCCTTCTCGTCGCGGCCCGTCGCCTGCAGGTGGCCCTTCGGGCTACGGCAGATCCACACGTCGGTCCAGGCCGGCGGGATTACGAGTCTCTCCAGGCGCTCGCGGACTTTCGGATCCGAAACGGTTTCGCCTTTCGCGTCGGTATAAGTGAATCCCTTTCCTCGGCGCCTGCGATGGTAGCCGGGGTCTTCATCGCTCACATAGCGCAGCCCGGCGTACCGGGCCGATGCGACCGGGTCCGCTGCGAGGCCGGAGGGGCTGGCTTCGTCCAGTGTATCCGGGGAGCTGCTCATTAGAGAGAGGGGGAAAGGAGGAGAGGGGGAATGGGGGAAAGAGTGAAGGAGAGAAAGAGAGAAGGAGAGGGGGAGATCCTACGGCCTGGATGATCGGTATGAAGCCTCCAAATGATTGCTCAGGTTTCGGTGGGTTCGCCTCCGTTGGGGTGGAGTACCTGGCCGGTCATGTAGGCGGCGTCCTGCGAGGCCAGGAAGACGTAGGAGGGCGCCACGTCGGCGGGTTGGCCGACGCGCCCGAGCGGGGCATCGCCGCCGAACTTGTCTACTTGCTCTTTGGAGAACGAGGCGGGGATGAGCGGCGTCCAGGTGGCCCCCGGCGCCACGCCATTGACGCGGATCTTCTTGTCGGCGAGGTTGGAGGCCAGCGAGCGTGTGAAGGCCAGGATGGCGCCCTTCGTAGAGGCGTAGTCCAACAGGACGGCCTGGCCGCGATAGGCGGTAACGGAAGTCGTGTTGATGATGGAACTGCCGGCTTCCAGGTGATCCAGGGCGGCCTGGGTCATGAAGAACTGGCCGAAGATGTTGGTCCGGAAGGTGCGTTCGAGCTGATCTTCAGTGATCTCGCGGATGTCCTTCGCCTCGTACTGCACGGCGGCGTTATTTACCAGGACATCCAGCTTGCTGAACATCTCCAGCGTCCGCTCGACGGCACGCTCACAGAAGGATTTGTCACCTATGTCGCCGGGGATGGCAATGCAGCGCCGGCCCTCCTGCTCCACCATCTCCTTCGTCTTCTTCGCGTCCTCGTGCTCGTTCAGGTAGACGATGGCGACGTCCGCCCCTTCGCGAGCGAAATGGACCGCTACCGAACGGCCGATGCCGCTATCGCCGCCCGTGATCAGGGCGATCTTGTCCTGTAGCTTACCGCTTCCTTTGTAATCGTCGCGGATGACAATGGGCTCCGGGTGCATCTCGGTCTCGCGTCCCGGCTGCTGTTCCTGCTTCTGCGGCGGCGGCGTCTTGATCTGATCCGTTGGCATGTGTCCTCCTCTCCTGATTTCGTTCTTCGTCACGCGACAGGGGGCCGATGCGGCTCCTGTTCCGGCACAATCTTGTATGGAAAGACCTTCAAACCGTTCTCGGGTTACGCCGATTTCACCACGCCGCGCCCTCCTCGCCAGCTATGACGTAAAGTTGTCACCGGACGTGTGTATATTATGTCAGAACGTACAAGATCAGGGTGAATTGTAATGGAGAACACAGTAGACATCCGGCGGCTCGGCGACTTCTTCACGGAGGAGGACATCGAGTGGAAGCCGATCACGGTTTCCAAGAAGACGAACAAGGGACTCGCGGCGGCTTACATCACGAACCGCGCGATCATGGACCGGCTGGACGAGGTCGTCGGACCGGAGAACTGGAGGAACGAGTTCAAGAGCGGGCCGGACGGGGGCGTTCTGTGCGGCATTTCGGTCCGCGTCGGGGACGAGTGGGTGACGAAGTGGGACGGCGCCGAGAACAGCGACATCGAGCCGATCAAGGGCGGGCTTTCCAATGCCATGCGCCGGGCGGCCGTGCAGTGGGGAATCGGGCGCTATCTCTACCGTCTCCCGTCGCAGTGGGTGCCGGTAGACGAGCGGGGCCGGTTCATCCAGCCGCCGCGAGTGGATCGGAAGTACCTGCCTTCGCAGTCCGGCGACGGCGCCGAGACGGCGGCCCAGCAGCCTCCCGTTCCGATGCAGCCCAGGAGACGGGCCGCCCGTGAGGAGAGTGGGAAGAAGCCGGTGCGGACCGATGATCCGGCGGCCGAGTTCTCGATGCCACGGCGGGTGCGGTGAGGTTTGTGAGAGGGAGAAAGGGAGAAAGGGAGAAGGCGAGAAGGAGAGGACGAAAGGAGGAGCGGGGGAAGGGGCGGGGAGCTTCTTGGGCATGAAGCGTTCCCGAAGCAGACAACTGGTTGAGTATTGGCAAACAAAAAAGGCAACCCTTTTCAGGGTTGCCTTTTTGCTGATCTATAGCCGGGTCGGGGCCTAGTAGCGGGTCCGTTTCCGGGCGGCGCGGGCGGCTTTTTCGCGGGCGACGCGGCGCTCTTCCGAGGGCTTGGTATAGGCCATGTTCGCCCGGTAGATGCGCAGCACGCGGCTCCGGTTCACGGCGCGCTTGAAGCGGCGAAGGGCGCGGTCGATGGACTCGTTGTCCCGAACTTTGACTCCGACTGACAAGGTTTACTCTCCCGATATTAGACGTAATTGGAAAAAGGGCAGGCTGGTAAAAATACCAACTTCGCGGCGTTATAGCAACTGTGGAACGTGAGGTTTCCGAAACGCCGTCGTTTTCGGCGATCCTTCTCACGGGTGAGTTACAGGTTGAAGGTTGGGGCAAGAACCGAGGAGTCTACGTGTGTAGGAGGGTAGGAGGTGTCGGGCGCCGTAGAGCTTTGCGCAGTTGATGCGCCATATAGTTTTATCCGTCGTTTGTTCTTTGACGTAGTGACAACCGCTCAATCGCAGCGGCGATAAAGCCCGAATCAAAGCGCTTGATTTCGTGGCCCTGCTCGTCGCTGACGATCCAACGCCAACTCTCCGCCTCCAGGCGGATGTTGACGTGCTGGCGACGGTATGCCCTCCCAACTTGCCAGCGCTGATTGTAGAAGGCAACCTGCCCTTCTCCGCTGACCTTGCGCACCCACGTACCCTGCGCCAGAAAACAGAACACGCGCCGAAGGTCAAAGGCTTCCCCAGCGTAAGGACTGCCTCCGCTAAAGAGATCGGGGTAAACTTCTGCCCGCGTGTGGCCTCCTAAGCGTCGGCACTGGTACTTGCTGCGCTGGATGTGAATCGCTTGGTCAAGGTGTTCCTGAAGGATCTGTGCGTCGGCGCACCGAGCAGGCTCAGCCCACGAGGCGGTCACACCCTGCATGCGTTCCACTTTGGCATTGTCTCTCGGCTGACATGGACGATTGCGCAGCACGTCGATCCCGAGTCCAACGAGCCACAAGGCGATCACCGGGATGATGTCGCTGCCCGGATCACCAAAAGGACGCCCGTTGTCCACGCGGAAACAGCCCGGTTGCCCCCATTTGTGGAACACACGGACGAGGGCGGCCTGCACCTCGGCCAGAGGGACCTGGCACATCTGGTCATAGGGGGAAAACGGGCGTCTGGAGCACAGCCGTCGAGTATTCGTCCGTCATGGTGAGCCAGCAGGCAGGCTTGCCGTCAGCCGTCTTCTGGTGTTCTTTGGCGTCCACCTGCCAGACTTGGTGCACGCCGCTGGCCCATTGCTTCTCGGCCTGCGGTATTTTCGAGCGCTTGGGGGTGAGGCCACGCGCTTTGAACCAGCGCTGCAGGGTGCGCACCGATGGGAGGGGCCGCTCGGGATAGCGCTGTTCCAGTTGCAGCAAGATGAAGGGAGTCCCCCAGCCTGGATGCTGCCGTTTCAGCCAGCAGGAGGCGCGATAGAGGAGCGCGTCGCTACGGATCTCTGAGCTGCCACAGCAGTCATAGTGGGGCAGCAGGCCAGCTTCTCCTTCACGCTGGTAGCGCAGGCAGAGTGTGCGCACGGTACGGTAGTTCACCTTGAATGATTGTGCGAGCGCGCTGTAGGACTGCCCGGCGAGGTAGCCCTGGAGGATGCGTCGGCGTGTGTCTTGTGGTAGAGCAGCAGCCATAGCATTGCCCGGTTGGTTGTCACGATGTCAAAGAACCGAAAGGTGGTGGCGCGGAGGTCCTGCGTAAAGCTCCACGTCGTCACCCTTCTGTAAAACTTTACAGCGCCCGACAGAG
>DASSAV010000336.1:0-6251 GCA_035699265.1 Rhodothermales bacterium | reverse complement strand
TTTCGGAGCAGGGAGGATCTGGAGCGCGTCGCTGAATCGGTACCGGATGGACCTACGACGCAGAGGCTTCAACGGTGGGCACGTGAAACGGGGGCGACGTTCGTAGCCGGACTGCCGGAACGGCAGGGCGAAGCCATTTATAATTCAGCGGTGACCGTTACTCCGTCCGGCATTGCCGGCATATATCGGAAAACGCACCTCTACTACGAAGAGAAGCTCTATTTCGAGCCGGGAGACACGGGATTCAGCGTTCTCGACATCACGGACAGGGTAGGGGAGACGTACCGGCTCGGTGTCATGATTTGCTTCGACTGGTACTTTCCGGAGTCGGCCCGGAGCTTGGCTTTGCAAGGCGCGGACATCATTGCCCACCCTTCCAATCTGGTCCGCAGCGGCTGCCCATCCTCCATGCCGGTGCGCGCGCTGGAGAACCACGTATATACGATCACGGCGAACCGGATCGGCGCCGAGACGAATGGGCAGGAGACCCTGACGTTTATCGGTCAGAGCCTGATATGCAGCCCGGAGGGTGACGTTCTACTGAAGGCAGGCCGGGACGAGACGTTGGTGGGCGCCGTCGAGATCGACCCGGCGCATGCGCGCGACCGGCAGATTACAGCGCACAATCACCTGCTGGCCGACCGGAGGCCGGAAATGTATGGATGAGGAGGGGAGGAGAGGACGAAAGGAGGAGAGGAAGAAAGGGTGAGGAGGTGAAGGAGGGGATCTTCTTGCGCTTCTACCATTCTGAATGGGGTCATACCAAATCTGGTTGAACAGTTCTGTTTTCTGAGCAGATGCGAACCACCCCGGCCTCTGCTGTCCAGGAGGGGAGCTGGTTTTGCCTAAACGGTAAATCAACGACGATAAGGAGGGCTTTTCGGGGCAGGTGGTGATTTGGGGGGTGTGCTTTCCCGGGGCATGTCCTTTCTTGCTCGCCCAAGAAAGGACCAAAGAAGGGCGCATCGAATCAAAACCCGCGAATCCCCTTCCCGGCGCGCACATCGACCGAGCGGCGCGTGAGCGATGGCAATCATTCGGAGGGTGTCTCGGGCGCCACTCGCTCAACCGCGCGGGGATTCCATCCGGCGCGCGGGCCGTGATTCGACGGATTCAGGAG
Organism: Rhodothermales bacterium; assembly: GCA_035699265.1. Lineage (GTDB taxonomy): Bacteria > Bacteroidota > Rhodothermia > Rhodothermales > DASSAV01 > DASSAV01. The sequence continues at coordinate 5,131 of DASSAV010000336.1, read as the reverse complement.
GGAACTGTCTGCATTGAGCACATCCTTTGCTCCGGCACACTGCCCATGATTCGATGGGAGGCAAATGGGGAGGGGCGTTTGATTCGCTTCCGCCATTGTTCAAGTGAATAACCGGATTTGGTATTATCCCAAGCGAATGCGAGGGATCTGTAGATAACGCAAAGCTCAGGGTTGCTCTGAGGGTCCACTTCGGACAGATCCCTCCTCCTGCGTCGTCGGGATGACACAAGAAGTGGCGCTTGGCAGCAAGGAAGCAAAGCCGGATGCACTGCAAAATTGCAGAACTGATATTAGTCTGTCTCTCTTTCGGGGCTGGGAAGTGCTTTTTCGAGGGCGCGGCGGATGCGGGCTTCGGGGTCAGGGCTGGTTTCGGGAGAAAATTCCGAGCCCGTAATCGTCTCGAAAAGTTCTATATAGCGCCCCGCCACCTGGATGCGAAACGTGTTTGAAAGATCGGGCAGCGCCTGCCCCGCTTGTCCCTGAAAGCCATGCTCCATCAGCCACTCGCGGACAAACTCTTTGGAGAGTTGACGCTGGGGCTGATCGGCGGCCAGGAGGTCTTCGTAGCTGTCTGCGTAGAAATAGCGAGACGAATCCGGGGTGTGTACCTCGTCGATCAGCAAGAAACGGCCGTTTGCGTCTCGTCCGAATTCGTACTTGGTATCTACCAGGATCAGGCCGCGTTTCCCGGCCAGTTCCGTTCCCCGCTCGAACAACCGCAGGGCCGCCTCCTCCAGCTCGTCGAAGTCCCTTGCCGAGAGGATGCCTCTTTCGATGATCTCGGCACGGCTCGTGTCTTCGTCGTGGCCCTCGGCAGCTTTCGTCGCCGGGGTCAGTATCGGATGGGGCAGGCGGCTGTTCTGGCGCAGTCCCTCGGGCAGTACCTGACCGCACAGCTCCCGTTTGCCCGCCCTGTACTCTCGCCATGCGTGCCCGGCCAGGTACCCGCGCACGACGAACTCGACAGGGATCGGCGCGCAATGAACGGCTATCGTGACGTTCGGATCGGGAACGGAAATGATGTGATTGGGCACCAGGTCCGCGGTGCTTTCGAAGAAGAACGCCGCAAGCCGGTTGAGAACCTGCCCTTTGAATGGAATCGGCTGGCGCAAAATGTGGTCGAACGCCGAAATCCTATCGGTCGTCACAAGGACGAGTTGCCCGTCGTGGCGATACGTATCTCTTACCTTGCCGCTGTACTTTGCGCCAAACGCCTCCAAGTGCGTCTGGCTGAGGCAATGATCGAGCTGCTGCTCAATGGTCGCTTCCTTCATGTGGGAATCTGAGGGCGTGTACACGTGTTGGGTATTAACGTGTTCGGGTGTTCAAGAGAGTTGCTTCATACCAAATCCGGTTGAACAGTGCTGAAATGAGCCGCTGAATCCACCACCCCTGTATCCCCTCCTGTCCAGGAGGGGAGCTTCTTTCCTTCTGCTATTCTGTAAGGAATTCGGCGGATTTGGTATCACTGCGCTAGCGACGACATGGGATGCTGAAACGGGTGAGGTGCTGAAACGAGTGAGATGCTGAAACGAGTTCAGCATGACAATTCGGGGGACGTGCCGGGATGTGGGATGTCTCTACTGCGCTCGGCATGACAGGTGGAGGCGTTGCGGGCCGGTGAGAGGCAGGCGGACGCCCCGGCGGTGCGTCCCTACCGGGCTGCGTTTTCTTTGCCTGTGGTGCGAAGCTGGCAGGCACGGATGAGCGAGCGGGGTGTGGGCTAGGCGTGCGTGGGCTGGCTGGACTCTCGGATGATCAGCTTGGGCATGATCTTTTTGTCGACGACTGGAGTCGTGCGGTCCCCTTGCATTCTCTGAATAAGCATTTCCGTGGCCTCCTCGCCGACCTCGTGCATGCTCTGGTCGATGCTGGAGAGGCCGATGTAGTGACTGGTCTTTATGTCATCGTAGCCGACGAGCGCGACATCCTTCGGCACCTGCTTGCCGGCATCGCGGATCGCTTTCCACGCCCCGATCGCCTGCACGTCGCTGCTCGCGAAGACGGCGGTGGCCGGGTCGCCCAGCGAGAGCAACTGCTGCATCGCCTCGTACCCCGATTCCTCGCTGAAACCGGCATGTTTCAACGTCTGGCCGCCCTGGACCAGATCAGGATCGTAAGGAATGTTTGCCGCTTCGAGTGCTTCACGGTAGCCCTGGAGGCGGCGGTCCTGCAGCGGGCTGTATGAATGTGTTCTTATGAGGCCGATGCGCCGGTGGCCGTGGCGGATCAGGTGATTCACCGCGGTTCGGGCGCCTTCGACGTCGTCCCAGTAATAGGAGTCGAAATCCGGCCATTGATACCCGATAAGCACTACGGGAGAGTGCAGGGCCTTCAACTCTTGCGCGACTCTTTCGTCCAGCGGAAGTCCGGCCAGTAGCAGCCCGTCTACGGTGCCCCGCTTGAGGAAATTCATCAGCGTCTTGTGTGGGGCAGTCGATCCGAGGTCACACAGGAGCAGATCGACGTCGTATTCACGGAGGCGCATCCGGACGCCCTTGAGCAGCTCGTTGTGAAAGGGCGTCGTGAAGGTGGGAATGGCGATCGCAAGGGACCGCGTATGCTTCTTCGCAAGCGTTTTTGCTGTGCGATCCGGCCTGAACTGCAACTCCTCAATGGCCTTCGACACACGCTCCCGAGTCTGCTCCGAAACGTCGTTGGAGTCGTTCAAGACACGGGAAACCGTCGATATGGCGACGCCGGCTCGTTCTGCGACGTCATAGATCGTGGCCTTTCCTCTATCGCCGCCGGCAGACGGATTTCCGCTGGTAGTATTCTGAATCGCTGGAGACATGGCAATCTGGATAAAACGTGTTAAGCTCCCATTGCACCCTGAATCGCCGTACTCGTCCGTGCCTCAAAACCGGCTGTTTACTTACGCTTGATTCCAAAAAAAGTTAGTGCAAGTGGGCTCATTGCCGAAATTGGTATGCCTAATTGCTTCAGTAACATACGCCTTTCCCTGCTGAATGGCTTCAATTAACGGTCTTCTTAATGATAAGTTTTTCATGATGGAGAGGGCCAGCCCGCTCGACGCACCCTCAGCGAGGCTTTTGGGAATGTAGGGAGCCTCGAAGAGCGCGAAGTCGTTCCCGTCATAGAACAGGTCCGCATAGAAATCGCTTTCGGCTCTCGTTTCATCGAATCGGGCCGGCGTTTCAAAGAAGCGGGCCGGTAGGCGCCCGCAGCGCAAGAGTATTGATCGCGCCCCCAATTTCTCCATCCGTTGAGCGGCGACCTGCGCGTCGTCCAGCGACTCAATTTTCATGCTGGTCAGCAGTTCCGCGTCCATCCGGCCGACGGATATCAGGTTTGCCCGGTTAAAATTGTCTTTCAGAACCTCAATGGTCCGACCATCAGCAATATCCTCGCCGCTCGGTCCGCTCAACTTGAGATCGAGGATCAGCGAATCCAGTGTCAGGCGCTCGAGGCGCCGAAAGATGACGTCTGCAGAGGAAGCCGACCCTACAACCCCGATTTTCGCAGCCGCAATGCGGCTGGTGGCCAGAACGTGCTCCAGTTGCGCGTCCACCGTATCCGCGGGTACTTCGACCACATCCGTGACGCGGCCGCCCCCTGCGGCCACGATGGCCGTGCAAACCACCTGGGGGAGCAGGTCCAGGGCGCGGGCTGCGAGTACGTCCGTTGCGAGGCCGCGCTCGGTGCCCGGATACAGCGCTCCGACCATAAGCAGATGCCCGGCGTCGAGGGGCGGCGCTACTTTCGGCGCATCGGCGGCAGACGTAACACCTTTTATTTTCCTATCTTCCAACGGTATCTTGCGACGTGAAAGCGCGGGTTTTCCGAGACGTACGTTTCTACCTCAAAGTAAAGGGCAATGGCCACTGTCAAGCTGGAGCAAGTTCGGAAAGTATACGAAAACGGGGTCGTTGCAGTGCACGGGGCCGACTTCGAGGTGCGAGACGGGGAATTCGTCGTGCTGGTGGGTCCGTCGGGTTGCGGAAAGAGTACCACACTGCGCATGATCGCCGGGCTCGAATCGATTACCAGCGGAACGCTCTGGATCGGTGACCGGGTCGTCAACGACGTGCTGCCGAAAGACCGCGACATTGCGATGGTCTTTCAGAACTACGCCCTGTATCCGCACATGAGCGTGTATGAGAACATGGCGTTCGGGCTCAAGCTTCGGAAGTATTCGAAAGCTGAAATAGAGAAACGCGTGCATCAGGCTGCCGACATCCTGGGCATCCGCTCCATTCTGGACCGGAAGCCGAAGCAGTTGTCGGGCGGCCAGCGGCAACGGGTGGCCGTAGGACGCGCCATCGTGCGTAAGCCACAGGTGTTTCTGTTCGATGAACCACTCTCAAACCTCGACGCGAAGTTGCGCGTGCAAACCCGCACCGAGATCTCCAAGCTGCACCGCCAGCTAGGAGCGACGATGATTTACGTGACGCATGATCAGGTCGAGGCGATGACGATGGGCGATCGGATCGTAGTGTTGAAGGACGGGTACATCCAGCAAATCGACACACCCCTGAACCTGTATAACCACCCTGAGAATCGTTTCGTGGCCGGGTTTATCGGGAGTCCGGCCATGAATTTCCTTCAGGGCAAGATATTGCAAGACGACGGCCTGTATTTCCGAGCGTTCGGAAACGCATTTACCATCCCCGTAGGGGGGCGGCACGAACAGGCCCTTGAAGTGTACGTCGGCCGCGAGGTGGTGCTCGGAATACGTCCTGAAGATATCTACGTCGCCGGAAGTCCGTACATCACGAACTCAGTCGCAGACGCGAGTATGCTGCTGGACGTCCTGGAACCAATGGGGAATGAGATTTTCGTCTATGCTCGCTCGCTCGAACAGACCCTCGTTGCACGAGTCGCCCCTCAGCCGCTGCCGTCACCGGGGCAGTCTATTCAGCTTGCGTTCGATCTGACGAAGCTTCATTTCTTCGATGCAGACACCGACGAGGTCATTCGCTCCTATACGACTACTCTTGCCGCGTGACCAAAAGTAGCCGGTGTAGTATCTCATGCCAGGAGGCTGCGCCACCTGCAAATGCCGAAAGTTGCCATTTCAAGATAATCTCTCGAAGGGATTGCATGTACGCATCGCCGTTCTTTGCTTTTATGCATCTCAGTCGGGGCGAATACATGACGCGATCTCCCG
>DASSAV010000335.1:0-2317 GCA_035699265.1 Rhodothermales bacterium | reverse complement strand
TGGTCGTACACGGACTCGGGCACCTCGATTCCGTAGCGGGAGAAGACGATTTTTTTGGACTCTTCATGGAGCGGCTCGGAGTCTATGATGACGCCGTCGAGGTCGAAGAGGATGGCGGTGAAGTCCTGCACAGGGGTTTTGTTAGTTGTCCGTGGTTAGTTGTTGGTCGTTCGTAGTACATCACTGTCTACACCCTAAAGGATGGCTGTCATTGCGAGGAGCTTGCGACGAAGCAATCTCCTACAGAGCAGCTAGACCTTAGAAGATTGCTTCACTGCGTTCGCAATGACAGCTTTCTTTAACACTTCTGCCAGATCTGGTATTACTGAAGGGGTGGTCCCCACTGCTGGTCGGCGAAGTTCATGAACTGCTCCCAATCGTAGGGGGTGAGGTCGTGTTCGCCGGTGCGGATGTGGTAGGCGATGGTGCCCATGACAGGGTGTTCGACGCCCGGCATCTCGGTGGCGGGCATGCCTTCCTTTCCGAGCAGTTCGTAGACGGGAGTAGCGGCGACGGTCGATAGGAACTCGCCGTGCGGGTCGGCCCACTGGTCGCCCTCGGCGCTGGCGACGTAGAGGGGGCGCGGGGCGATGAGCGCGAGCAGTTCGTGCTGGTCGACGGGGAGATCTTGCTCTCGGTCGTCGTATTGCTTGAAATTGCCGTCGAACCAGTGCGGGAAGGACGTGTTCAGGTTCCGGACGGTTTCGCCGTAGATGCGCTTCGAGAGCGCCGCGCCGCCCGCGCCCGATTCGTTGGAGATCACCATGGCGAAGCGGGGATCGGTGGCGCCCGCCCAGAGGGCTGTCTTGCCGAGGCGGGAATGGCCCAGAACGGCGACGTGTTCGGCGTCCACGTCGTCGTCCGTCTCCAGGTAGTCCATCGCCCGGCTGAGGCCCCACGCCCAGGCGGCGATGGATCCCCACTCGTCCGGCGCGGGCCGAGTCTGGCCTGCCTTATAGTAGAGCGGCTGCACGCCGTTCTGGAAGCCGTCGTCATAGTCCGGGTCAAGGTCGCCGTAGTAGACGGTCGCCAGGCCGTAGCCACGCTCCAGGATGCGCTCGACGGGCCAGCGGCTCGCCCGGACGCCTCTCCCCTTCTCGGTGGCCCGGTGGTCGAACACCCCGAATTCATCGTTTTCCGGCATCCAGGTATCGGGGATGGTGATGCCGGGGTCGACGTTGATGGTGTGGTTGCCGTAGAAGTTCATGCCGAGGAACACCGGCACCGGGCCTCGTCGAGCGTTGGGGAGGTAGACCAGCAGGTCCATCTTCGGTCCACCCGTCCCTTCCGTGAAGTAGACGGCGATCTCCTTCCGGGTCGCCTCGCCGCCGAGGGCGTCGGGATCGACGGAGCGGGTGACGAAGTGCATGCCTTCGGGGCGGCCCGGTGCGCGGCCGTAGACCTGCTCCGTGAACAGCTTCAGGATCTCGGGGCGCCGCTCGTCCCACCACACGGCCGGGGTATCGACGCGACTTCCGTTTTCGAGCACCAGGGGGTCCGGGAGCGTGTATTCCGGTACCCTGGATTCATCGTAGTTGGCGTCCGCCGGCTGGGCGGAGGCGATCTGTGCGGCGAGCAGCGGCAGCATGGTTACGGTGAGGGTGAGGAGGGTTTTGTGCATGGGAGTTCTGAAGCTGATTGCGGTCGAAACATCTCAATCCGGTTGCGCTCTTGCTGAATGTATAAACGAAACAAACTCCCCTCCTTTTCAAGGAGGGGTCGGGGGCGGTTCGGTGTTATTTAAGTCACCCCCGAACTGCTCACGTATGGCTTCCAGCACAAAGTCGGGCTGTTCAAAGACTGCCCGGTTCTCAAATCGCAGCACCTTGTACCCGAGGCCGCCAAGGTATTGCTGGCGGTCGCTGTCGTAAGCGTGCCGGAAGGGGTCGTTGTGAGTTTCTCCGTCCAGTTCGATGACCAGCCCTTCCGACGGGCAGTAGAAATCGACGATATACGAGCCGATGCTCTGCTGCCTGCGGAACTTGCGTCCATCCAGTTTGCGCTGCGAAAGCATCTTCCAGAGGGCAGCTTCGGCGGGGGTCGCTCGTGAGCGCAATGCCACCCGCCGTTCCTTCGTCCGCTTCTGGTTGAGAAGGTGTTTCGGTCGATGATTCATCGTCTCAGGTAAATTCCACGAGGCAGACAAGTCTCGGATAAGATGCAAACCACCCCCCAACCCCAAAGCTCACAAGTTAAGAGTAGACGCGTTCAGTCAAGGCCCCAAATTGGCTCATGTTGAAGGGAACAGCCCAAGTCTGGTTGAGCAGTGCTGATTTCGGAGCAGATGCCAACCACCCCTGTATCCCCTCCTTGGAAA
>DASSAV010000334.1:0-2756 GCA_035699265.1 Rhodothermales bacterium | reverse complement strand
CGTACGTTCGCGCATCGCTCCGGCACACCCGGAGCGACCCGTTCGAGCCCCTCGTCCTGATTTCCACCCCATCACCAGTCAGCGGAGTACGGCTATGAGCATTCTCACCTGGATTATCGTCGGCCTGATCGCGGGCGTCCTGGCCTCCCTCGTCATGGGCGGAACCGGCTACGGCATCATCGGCGACATCATCATCGGCATCGTAGGCGCCTTCGTCGGCGGCTGGCTCTTCAGCCTCCTGGGGGTTACGTCCCCCTTCAGCGGACTCGCCGGCACCATCTTCGTGGCCTTCATCGGGGCCGTCGTGCTCCTCTTCGTGCTGCGCCTCATCCGTGGGAGCTACTACCGGCGGCGCGTCTTGTAGGAAGCATCCGCCGGTTGGTCGTTTATCGCTCACAAAAAATATCCCTCCAGGCACCTTCTCTTGCCTGGAGGGATCGCTTTTCTATTGGCGACACGCTATCATCCTGTGTAGTATCGTTCGAACCATTCCCGAATCGCTCCCATGAAACGCATTGCCAGACTGCTCTCCGTCGTCCTCACAGTCGCTGCGCTCGCCGCGCCCTGTGCACAGGCCCAGTCCGACGGATGGATCTCCCTTTTCGATGGAAAATCGCTCGATGGATGGAAAGTGGGCGACAACGCCGCCACGTTCAGCGTCCAGGACGGTGCCATCGTGGTGCACGGCCCCACCGCACACCTCTTCTACGACGGACCCGTCGAAGACCACAACTTCAAAAACTTCGAGTTCAAAGCGGACGTGATGACCACTCCGGGGTCGAACTCGGGCATCTACTTCCACACCGCCTATCAGGAAGGAGGCTGGCCCGACAAAGGCTTCGAGGTCCAGGTCAACAACAGCCACACCGACTGGAAACGCACCGGCGGCCTCTATGACATCAAGGACGTCCGTGAAGTACCGGCCAAAGACAACGAGTGGTTTACCGAAAGGATCGTCGTCCACGGCAAGCACGTCCAGACTTATGTCAACGACAAGCTGATCGTCGACTATACGGAACCGGACAATTTCGTCCCGGCCAGGAACCATCCCGAGCGCAAAATATCGAGCGGCACCTTCGCCCTCCAGGGCCACGACCCCAACAGCAAGGTCTACTACAAGAACATCATGGTGAAACCGCTGCCGGAGTAAGCGCCCGCCCCTCCTGCCGGCCTTGCCGGAGTGCCCCGCACCGTGCTTCTCCTCTATTTCCATTCACCAGCTATATCCGAGGTGACAAATGGACCGTTCTATGACGACGACCGCTTTCGACCTTGACGGTTATCGCGTCAAAAAGAACCTCGGAATCGTGAGGGGAATCACGGTGCGGTCGCGCTCGATCTTCGGCACGATCGGGGGATCGCTCCAGACGCTTTTCGGCGGCAACATCAGCCTGTTCACCGAACTCTGTGAGAGAACCCGGACGGAAGCCCTCGCCATGCTCCTGGACCACGCCGAAGCACTCGGCGCCAATGCAGTCATCGGCATCCGCTACGACGCCACCGAGTTGATGCAGGGGGTGTCGGAAGTGCTCTGCTACGGGACCGCCGTTATCGTCGAGCCGGCCTGATACCGGATCTCCGCCAGGACCGTAGACATCCGTCAGGCGGCGACCCTGGCACCACTCCCCTCCCGGAGCGTTAAAGTACGTTGCGCTCCGGAAGCACCGCGGCCGCCACGGGCCGCCGCTGCTCTTGTCTTCTCCGCACGTCGTGAGCCCGCTTCGTATCGGGCCGCGCTTCCACATGCTCGGCAGCCGCATTCAGTCCCGGTGAGCGCGTCAGATGGTACAGGAACCGAATCAAACCTATAGTCTTGATGGGACGCATTTTTGAGGTACGGAAGGCCACCATGTTCGCCCGGTGGGACCGGATGGCCAAGCAGTTCGCGCGCATCGGTAAGGACATTGCCATCGCAGTGAAGGCGGGGGGACCCGATCCCGACAACAACCCCGCCCTGCGCCGGGTCCTCCAGAACGCCAAGAGCGTCAACATGCCCAAGGATAAGATCGAAGCCGCCATCAAGCGGGCTTCCGGGCGAGAAATGGAGGACTTTGAAGAGATCCTGTACGAAGGCTACGGCCCCCACGGGGTACCCATCCTCATCGAGACGGCCACCGACAACCCGACGCGTACCGTCGCCAACCTTCGTACCCATTTCAACAAGGGCAACGGTAACTTGGGGACGAGTGGAAGCGTGTCCTTCCAGTTCAACAAGGTCGGCGTCTTTAAGATCAGCCCTGACGGAATCGATCAGGATGAGCTGGAACTGGAGCTGATCGACTACGGCCTCGAAGACATGGGGGAGGGTACCGGAGAGGACGGCGAAGATCTGCTCGTGATCCACTGCGCCTTCAACGACTTCGGCAACATGCAGAGCTTCCTGGAAGAAAAAGACATCGCATCAGTAAGCGCGGAACTCGAGTGGGTCCCCATGACCATGGTGGAACTACCCGAAGACCAGGCCGACGAAGTCCTGAAACTCATCGACCGCCTCGAACAGGACGAGGACGTCCAGAAAGTCTTCCACAATCTCAAGTAGGGCGCGTTCTACACCTTTGGCTGCCTTCGGATGCCCGCCCGACAGGCAAGCGGAATTGGCTCGATCACAACATCTAATACCAGTTCTCGGAAATCACAGTGCATTGGTGGTAGTCTCAACTCGATCAGGTCGATGTCATCCCGAACGGACGTGAGGGATCTGTTTGAAACGCAAGGCTCAGAATCATCTCAGCGGGTTCGCTTCGGACAGATTCCTC
>DASSAV010000333.1:0-4875 GCA_035699265.1 Rhodothermales bacterium | reverse complement strand
ACTCGTCCAGTGTTTTCTCATCGAAGTTCTTACGGGGCTGATACGGGTTAGGCCGGATGCTCTCTACTTCGAGCTCGGCGATGCGGCCGATCTGCCGCGCACGGTCATCGATCCTGAGCATGCGGTTTCGCATGCCGTCGTCGTCTATTTCTCCTTCAGGCGCGTCCTCGTCCATGCGCGTGTTAAGGAGCGCATTCAAGCCGCGGCCAAGTACGGCCTTGCGATTAGAAGACATGCAGGAGCCTCTTAATGATACACGCTGAAAATAATGAAGTTGTGCGATACCAGCGTTGTAATGATTGCACCGGTACCGGTCTGCCGTCCATCCGGAAGCTGGAACTGTTGCCCGTTCACTGTCAATTATTCACTGCCGACTGATACCTGCTCACGAGGCAGCCAGCGGCGAATTGATACCGGAGTTAAGCCGCTCGGTCTCCTGGGGCTCGCCGTCGTGTGCGTTCAGATATTCTTTGTTGTTGCGGATGATCTCTCGCGCGAGCGCCATATAGTTGCGCGATCCGATGCTGGTGGCGTCGTACAGGAGCACTGGCTTGCCGAAGCTGGGGGCCTCGGAAAGCCGCACGTTGCGCTGCACGATGGCCTTGAACACCTTCTCGCCGAAGTAGCGGCGTACTTCGTACGCTACCTGGTTGGACAGGCGCAGGCGCGTATCGAACATGGTCAGCAGCACCCCCTCAATCTCCAGGTCGGGGTTCAGGTGCTGGCGGACGATCTTGATCGTATTCAGAAGCTGCCCGAGCCCCTCCAGCGCGAAGTATTCGGCCTGCACCGGGATCAGCACAGAATCCGCCGCAGTCAGGGAGTTAAGGGTCAGAAGGCCCAGCGAGGGCGGGCAGTCGATCACGATGAAATCGTATTTCCGACTGGCGACCGCGAGTGTGTTTTTCAGTATGCTCTCGCGTTCGGGCACGTCGATCATCTCGATCTCGGCACCGACCAGGTTTATGTGGCTCGGCACGAGGTCCAGGTAGGGCATCTCCGTGGGAATCACGGCCTCTCCGGTCGAGATCTCGCCGATCAGCACCTCATAGGTGGAGGCAGTGACGGAGCGGGTATCGATTCCGACGCCGGACGTGCCGTTGGCCTGCGGATCGATGTCGACGAGCAGTGTCGGGTGCTCGGCCGCAGCCAGAGACGCCGCCAGGTTCACCGATGTGGTAGTCTTGCCGACGCCGCCCTTCTGGTTCGCAACCGCTATGATCTTTCCCATCAGAAACCCGCTTACTTCAGAATCGACCCTCTGCTTCAGCCTGAACGAAGCTGGTGCGGAGCGCCTGTGTGCCAGGGCAGAATCCTGGGCATTCCGTGCTTCGTTTCGTCCGTCGCACGGCGCCCCGTTCTTCCCGTAAAACACTATGTTACAAAATGCTAGAAAACTTTCCCGCCCTTGCGGTTCCACCTCCTCCGCGTTTTCGAGGTACCCTCTGAATGTATGAACAATACCGTCAGCGGACCAGATGGATTTCCTCGCGGTCTCCTCTCGGGTTTCCGCCGGGATAGAAATGTGAACGTTCGCGCTTGCTCGGCGTAGTTGACGAGTCCCCTACTCCAGCACGTAACCAAACGGATGGCCCGCCGTTTCGTCCTGAAATCCGATGCCGCCGACGCGAGGGCGCGGTTCTCCATCGACTATGCCGGCGCGTTGAACCCGCAGCAGTACGCGGCCGCCACCGCATCCGAGGGTCCGGCGCTCGTGATCGCGGGCGCCGGGACGGGCAAGACGCGTACGCTCGTATACCGCGTGGCGTACCTGGTGGAGACCGGCATACCGCCCGAGCAGATCATCCTGCTGACGTTTACGCGCCGGGCGGCGTCGGAAATGGTCAACCGTGCGTCCGGCCTGCTCGACGGGCGGTGCAGCCGCGTCCGAGGCGGCACCTTCCATTCCTTCTGCCTGGGCATCCTCCGCGAGTTTGCTCCCCGCATCGGATTTCCGCGCAGCTTCAGCATCCTGGACGCTTCAGATGCGGCCGACGTGGTGGACGTGCTCCGAACCACCGGCGGCTATCACAAGACGGACAAGCGGTTTCCACGCAAGCGAACCCTCCACACGCTGTTTTCGACGGCGCTGAACCGGGACGTGCCGGTGCGGGAAATCGTACAGGCCCGCTATCCCCAGTTCACGGGGTTTATGGGCGACATCGAAGCGCTCGCACACCAGTACGAGCAGTACAAGGTCCAGTACGGCCTCATGGACTACGACGACCTTCTCCGGCGCACGCTCGAACTGTTCGGCCGGAATGACGACGTGCGGCAGCGGGTCGCCTCGGCATGCCGCCACGTGCTGGTAGACGAGTATCAGGATACCAACCTGCTCCAGGCCTGCCTCGTCCGTCAGTTCGCTTCGGTCCACGGCAACGTCATGGCTGTGGGCGACGACGCCCAGAGCATTTACGGCTTTCGCGGTGCCGATCCGCAGAACATCTTCGCCTTCCCGGACGAGTTTCCCGGCACGCGCGTCCTGAAGCTCGAACAGAACTACCGGTCCGTACAGCCTGTTCTGGACCTCTCCAACCACATCATCCGCCACGCCGAGCAGAAGTATGAAAAGACCCTGTTCAGCGATAAAAAGGACGGGGAAAGGCCGGCCCTCGTCCAGGCGGCGGACGACCGGTTCGAGAGCCGTTTCATCTGTCAGATGATCCTACAGCTCAGGGAGGAGGGTGTCCCGCTCAATCGAATGGCCGTGCTGTTCCGCAGCGCCTACAACTCATACTTCCTGGAAACCGAACTGAACCGCCGCAATATTCCGTTCGTGAAATACGGCGGCCTCAAGCTGAACGAGGCGGCACACGTAAAGGACATCGTCGCGTACCTGCGGATTGCCGAAAACCCGAAGGATGCGGTTGCCTGGAACCGCGTGCTCCAGTTGCTGCCCGGTATCGGCCCCAAGACCGCGTACGACCTCATCCAGTGGATCACGTCCGACCGGGACGATCCCTTTCTGTTGGAAAACCGCCCCTTCTCGCCCCGGTTCGCAGAGGCGCTCCGCGAGCTGTTCGACGCCCTGCGTACCCTGCGCGCCCCCGAAACGCCGCTGCTTCAGCAGATCGAGGTTGCTACCGGACATTACGAGCCGCTCCTGAAGCGTAAATACTATGAGGATTATCCCAAACGGCTTCAGGATCTGGAGCACTTCGTATCCATCGCCGACAACTTCTCGGACCGGGGCGAATTCCTCTCGTCACTGGCGCTCGATCCGATTGAACTAACCGCCCTGGAGGTCGAAGCTACCGACAAAGACGAATCGCCGCTGGTACTCTCCACCATCCATTCCGCGAAGGGACTCGAATTCCACACCGTCTTTCTGCTGCACGCGCTCGACGGCGTCCTTCCGTCGATCTACACCCTAAAGGAAGGCCGGGGTGTCGATGAGGAACTGCGGCTGCTGTACGTAGCGATCACGCGGGCTGAGGAAAACCTGTTCATCTCATACCCTGTCGTCCAGTACCGCCGCTCCTACGGCGAGTACCTGTCCCGACCGAGCCGTTTTCTGGAAGACATTCCCGAGGACGTGCTCGAACCGTGGACAGTCGTGGAAGAGGGCGCCTCGGCTCCAGCGCTCCCCCCCAGTACAGCGCAACCCGCCCTGAGCGCCCCATCCGCGCCGGGCGATGAGGACGATCTGCTGCCCTTCTGATTCCTTTCTTCGTCGGAATCCGGTGGCGGCCCATATAGATCAATGCCGTTCCGCGTCGTATCATGCAGGCGACGACCCGGTCACTTGATCTATTCTCGATGAGCCCTGCCGAGACACACATGGCCGATGGCCCCTGCGAGGATCTACCCGACGTCCGTATCGTCGAGGTCGGCTTGTCGCAGATGGACGTGATCCGTTCGCTGAACGAGGTCATCTTTGAAGAGGAGCGGGTGATCAATACGCTGGAGCGAGATGATTTGCTTATCCTCCTGGCCTACGTCGGCGACGAGCCGATCGGCTTCAAGATCGGCTACCGGGAGAGCCGATTCGTCTTCTACAGCGCCAAAGGGGGCGTTCTATCGGAGTACCGTCGTTGCGGCATCGCGCGCAAGCTACTGGATGAGATGCTCCGCCGGGCAAGAGAAAAGGGCTACGTCCGTTTTGCGTTCGACACGTTTCCCAACCGCCACCCCGGCATGGCCGTGCTGGCGCTCACGGAAGGATTCCGGCTGACGAAGGCCGACTACAACGCCCTCTACAAGGACTACCGCCTTCGTTTCGAGAAGAAGCTGTAGCAGGGGTTCCGGGCCTACTTCTTTCGGCACGTCCGGCGATCACATACGCAACGCATGAACGAACAGGACAAATCAGCAGCAAAGCGCGCAGCAGGGGAGCGGGCCGCGTCGATGGTGCAGGACGGCATGCGCGTCGGTCTGGGAACCGGCTCCACGACCGCCTACGCCCTCGCTGCCCTCGGGGAGCGCATCCGGCGCGAGGGCCTCGCCATCCAGGGGACGCCGACTTCCTACTTCGCCGAGCGTCTCGCCCGCCAGCACGGCATCCCGCTGTGTACGCTGGACGACCTGAACAGATTGGACGTCGCGTTGGACGGGGCGGACGAGGTAGACGCAGCGTTGAATCTCATCAAGGGGCGGGGAGGAGCGCACACCCGCGAGAAGGTCGTCGCCTCGCTGGCCGACCGGTTCGTCGTGCTGGTCGACCCGTCCAAGCTGGTGCCGGTGCTCGGGGCCAAGGCGCCCGTCCCGGTCGAGGTGCTCCCGATGGCCGCCAGCGCGGTATTACACCGTCTGGAAGCGCTGGGCGCACGGGTGGAGCTTCGGACCGGCAGCGGCAAGGACGGCCCGGTCGTTACCGACCAGGGTTTCTGGATCATCGACGCCCATTTCAGCGGCATCCCCGATCCGCAAGACCTC
>DASSAV010000332.1:0-14141 GCA_035699265.1 Rhodothermales bacterium | reverse complement strand
AAGGCGAACCGGTCCAGGAGATAAAGCAGGTTCCCTCCCACCTCGAACGAATTCTCGAAGCTATAGCCCCGGTCGTGCTGCAAGGGATTCACGTTCGTAGCCCGGATCGTGTACCGCAGCGCACTGTTGACCTGGGGCTGTGTGTAATCCTGGATGAGCTGCATGCGCTGGACGGGGTCTCGCACGACGTAGATCGTATCGCCGGCCGCCGTCGTATCGACCCCCAGGATCTTGTTCAGAAAGTCCTCGCGAAAGCCGGTAAGCGTATCGGGGTTGCTGAGTGTGAGGTCGAGAATATCGAAGTAAGAGGTTTTCGTACGGGAGTGTTGCAGTTGCAGGCGCATGCGGGCCGAGCCCTTGCCACGGATGACGAGGTGAAACTCGTCGCGGCGGGCGGTCAAAAGGCTGAGGGACAACTGCGTGCGGGCGTCGTAGAGATCGAAGAAGTTGTCGAGTCCCCGGAAAGGGGCGATCAGGTAGGGATATGTCAGCGACGTGGACACCTCCGCCTGCGCCGAGCTGAAGAAATGCCCGCCCACGCTCGACGAGACGCGCCTGCTCGGATCGATGTTGGCGGCAACCGAGCCGTTGACGCCGACCTGAAACGCTTCGCCCTGTCCGAAAAGGTTGGCGTTTTGATAGGTGACGCCCAATCCCATGCCCAACTCCGATTCCGAGCCGCCAAAAACACCGCTGCGTTGGAGCGCAAACGTCTCGAACCGGATGTTATGCCGCTGCCGGGTCGTGAGGTCGATCACGTGCGGGAGCACCGGCGCCGCCAGGGAGTCGCTGCCGGTGGAATCCGGCGCAAGCGGGGAGATGTCAGAGAACGAAAAGATGCCGGTGCCCTCCAGGCGGCGCTTTGTCGCGAGCACTCTGGACTGGTCGTACACGTCGCCCGGCTGGAACCGCAGCGACCGCACCAGCAGCAGGGGGTTCAGCTTCTTTTCGTCTTCGATGCGGGTCGTGATCACAGCGTCCGAATCCGGGATTATATCCTGGTCGACGCGGAAGGTATCGACACGTGTAGGGGCGCCGGGCTCTGGACCCTCGACGCGGAAATGGACGGACCCGAAGCGATACCGCGGGCCGGGGTTGATGTGAAAGGCAACGTCGAACGAGTCGGTGCTCTCGGGAAAGACGATGGCCCGGATCGAGTCGCGCGATACGGCGGCGTACCCCTGATTCCGGAGAAACGTGAGCAGCCTCCGGCGTTCTTCGAGCAGGGTAGGTTCCGAGTAACGCTGGTTGCGCGGATGGAAGCTGAGATCGTCCCCGGTGGCGGAGCGGGGGGGGCGCAGCAGCGATCCGCGGACCAGTTGCTGCCGCTGTGCCGTATTGAGGGAATCGATCCCTTCGTAGCGGACCTCGCCTAGATAGGTAGGGGCGCCGCGGTGGATCTCGAAGGTAACCCGCGCCTTGCTGCCGCCGGCGGAGGTATCGACGCGCGCGCTCACCTCCGCGTCCCGGAAGCCTTCCTGCCTGTAGAACAGGCGTAGTCGCTCCACGTCGGCCATCACCACGGTCGAGTCCAGGAAAGCCGGTGCTTCCCCGCTCGCCATCAGGGCGCGCCCTACCGTCTTGCCGAGCGTGCCGGATTCACCCAGCCGGTAGAGCCAGAGCCACCACGTGAAGCCGGGCAGGTTTAGAAAACGGCGGTTCGACTTCGTGCGGACCTGGAGCGCCAGCTCGTCGTCGGAGAAAAAGTCGTTCCCGGCAAAGCGGACATCGACGACGATAGGGGGGGGATTCCTCGTTCCGCCTGTGGGTAAGTCCTGTGCTTGAACGGGGCGCGATGCGAGGACACAAAGAAGTGGAAAGAGGAGGCAGATGCCTCGGGCAAGGAAACGCATCACGCGCTCATATCGGATACAGCACACGCGGCAGATCGGCGTGGCTGCCACATCATATCGAGGCGACACCGTTCGACTATTGCCTGCGACGCGCGTGGCGCGTCCGCTCCAAATGGAAACGCCGGTTGCAAGAGGCACCCGGCGTCGGCGGCTGTCGTTCGGGTGAACCTACTCCTCCTCGAAGTAGAAATCGTCATCTGCCGTGGGGTAATCCGGCCAGATCTCTTCAATGCTTTCGTACGGCTCGCCATCGTCTTCGATGTTGCGGAGGTTTTCGATTACCTCCGGCGGAGCGCCGGTGCGTTCGGCATAGTCGATCAGTTCTTCCTTCGTGGCAGGCCACGGGGCGTCTTCGAGATAAGAAGCGAGTTCGAGCGTCCAGTACATGATGGAGGTCTCGGGAATATTTCTATTTGTAATTTATGGCACTCAGGAGTGGCCTCGGCCGGGCCGGAAGGCGGGCAGCCACTTTAGCTTGCCTTGCCCAAAAAAGCAAGCCGGGACTCAATGGTTTTGCGTCTACATCCCGTAAAAACGCGGGTTCCCGGTGCGTAGGTAAACGGCCAGCCTCCCGGCTGACGGTTCCACAAAAAAAGAGGCAGACCTTTGTGGTCTGCCTCAACAGGAATCCAACTTCTGGCCCATCGCAGTCAGTCCAGGGCGATGTGCGAACTGGCGGCGACCTTCAATAATTTCCGATATTCGTGCGGCGTCATGCTGGGTGCGAAGAAATAGATCGGGTTGAGGGGATGGCCGTTCGAGTCACGGACCTCATAATGCAGATGGGGGCCGGTAGAAAGACCGGTGTTGCCACTCAGTGCGATGCGCTCACCCCGCTTGACCTTCTTGCCGGGCCGGATGTCTTTCGGAATGGAGGATAGATGCGCATAGAGTGTCGTATAGCCTGTGGCCGGATGCGAGATCTGCACGTAATTTCCGAAGCCGCGATTACGGCCAGTGGCCTTCACCACACCGTCTCCCGTGGCGACGACTGGCGAGCCCGACCGAACCAGCACGTCGATGCCGGCGTGCATTCGGTTGATGTGGAGGATTGGATGCATGCGCATCCCGAAGCTGGAAACGACTGGACCGTCGGCCGGAACGATGGCCGGCATCTGTGCGAGCCACTCGCTGCGTTTCTCAGCGAGCCGTGTCAGTTCACGGTAGCTGGCGTTCTGGACGTTGATCTGCCGTTCGAGTTGGTCCAGTTGTTCGGCTGAGCGATGTAGAAGTGTGGCTGTGGAAGGGCTGAATCGGTCGAAGCTCTGGTAGGGATCCGATCCGCCGGCTCCTGCCTGACGTACGTCTTGCGGGATGGGGTCCGCCTGGAGCAGGGTGCGGTACAGAGACTGATCCACCTTAGCCATCTGGGCGAGCTCTGTCGAGAACCGTTTCATACGGGTGCGCGTCGAGGAGAGCTGTTGCTGGAGGGCCTGGTTCTCTGCCTTAAGCGCTACCTCATAGGGTGTCACGAGCCGGCCTTCCAGCAACCAGACGGTCGCAAACGCCAGCACGAGAACCACAGCCGTCAATGCACTGAGCCGCACGGAGGATCTGGATCGGGTCTCTCCGACCTCCACGAATGCGCATGCGTCGTGGTCGTAGTAGTAATAGCGATTCTTGGCCATACGTAACGGTTGTTGACTACGGAAAACAATCCGGTTTACGGCCTGTGAGCGGACTTCCCACAGAACCCGTCGCACTTCAACTGGTGATGCACTGCGCACGCCGTGCACGTTTGTACCACCGGCAAGAGACCCCCGGCGTGAGCGCCTTCGGTCTATCTCGCTCCAAATCGCACCAACACTAAGCTGCGTTATTACCCCTATTTTACAACAATATAGAGGCCGCAGTTTGTGGTGTCAATGTGAAGCGTTTCTCGTCAGCGTTTCTGCATCGATTCTTATGTCTTGCAACAGTCTTCTAGCGACAAATCATCCTAAGCAATACCCATACCGTAAATGAAAAGGAGGTTCAACCTAATGATACCCGTCCTCTGAAACCATTGTGCAAGGTAGACCGCTGAAGGGCAGGAGTCTAGGAGTCCAGGAAAGTACGGGAGGAGGAGAGGAGAGCGGGCATGGGAGTGTGGGGGATTATGCTCTCTAGTATGATGGAAATGGCATTAGACACAGGCACTTAGCCTTACTCGTAGTCATGCTCGAAGTATTCGATGCCGCGCAGGGGGGCAGGCGAGCCTTTTTTGCGGATGCGTTCGGCAAGCCGCTCCGCGAATACTTCAGCAGGATCGTATCCGTAGTGCCGCAGGAGGTGATTCATGGCGATCACTTCGCAGATGACGGTTACGTTTTTACCAGGCGTAATGGGCAGTTTTACCATCGGCAGCTCCACGCCCATGATCTCATAGATGTCGTCGATCATGCCGATCCGCGTGTATTCCTCCTCGGCATCCCAGATCTGCATGTTGACCACCACCTCGACGCGCTTCTGGAATCGAATGGCGCGGATCCCAAACATGGCGCGCACATCCACAAGCCCCAATCCGCGGATTTCCATAAAATGCTGCACGAGGTCCGTCCCCGAACCCATGAGGATCTGTTCTTCCTTTTTGGTGACGATGACCACGTCGTCCGCCACCAGCCGGTGCCCCCGCTCGACGAGGTCGAGCGCAACTTCGCTCTTGCCGATGCCAGATTTGCCGATCAGAAGGAGACCTGCTCCGTACACGTCGATGAGGGAGCCGTGGACGGTCATCTGCGGCGCGAACTGATCGTTCAGAAAGTCGCGCAGGACCGACATAAATTTGGTGGATGGGCAGGAGGTACTGTAGACAGGGACCCCGGCTTCCGTTGCCATTCCGATCAGAGACTCATCGAGCATATTGTTCTCGGTGAGGATGATGCATGGAATGTGGAACTGGAGCAGGTTCTGGAACGCCTTGCTCCGTGCGGGAGGGGGGAGGTGCTGGAGGAACTGGTTCTCGGTATTTCCGAGTACCTGCACGCGCTCGTAGGTGAACAACTCGACGTAGCCGGCCAGCACCAGGCCTGGCCGGTGCAGATTGCTTTCGGTCACGATGCGTTTCGCCGCATCCACGTCGTTGACGGCCTCCATGTCCAGGCCCACCGTGGTCCGAATCTGTTCGACCATGAAGCCGACCGTGACGAACTCTTTGCTGAAGGTCTTCGGCTGGTGAGGCATGGCTTTTAGGAAAGGAGGAAAGGGGGAGAGGAAGAAAGGAGGAAAGCGGGAGTGGGGGAAAGGGGGAGTAGGAGAAAGAGAGAAGGAAGAGGAAAATGCTCGGCGTAGCGGGTCGGCTTACAGGTAGCCAAATATACTCATCCTTGCCTTACATCCATCTCTCTTCATCTCGTCCTTTCCTCCTCTCCATTCTCCTCAGGGCACTTCGACGTTCTGGAGGATTCGCTGTACGATATCGTCGCTATCAACGTCTTCCGCTTCCGCTTCATAGGTGACGGCGATGCGGTGACGCATGACGTCCTGGGCGATCGAGCGGACGTCTTCGGGGGAGACGTAGGCGCGGTGCTGCAAAAATGCATGCGCCCGCGCTGCCAGGTTCAGGTTGATGGTCGCACGGGGGGATGCGCCGAACTCGATGAGTGGTTTCAGGCTGCCCAGCCGGTAGCGCCCCGGATCTCGCGACGCCATCACGAGGTCCACGATATAACGCTCGACGCGCTCATCCATATACAGGTCGTTCAGCACGCGACGGGCGGCGAGTATGCGGTCCGGGTGCACGACCGTACGCACCTGTACCCGTTCGTCCGTCCGGGCCATGCGGCGCATGATCTCCAGCTCCTCGTCTCGGGTGGGGTACGTCACCTTGATCTTGAGCATGAACCGGTCGACCTGGGCTTCCGGGAGCGGGTAGGTTCCTTCCTGCTCAATGGGGTTCTGCGTGGCCAGTACCAGGAAGGGTTCTTCGAGTGGGAACGTGGTGTCGCCTATGGTGACCTGGCGTTCCTGCATGCTCTCCAGGAGGGCGCTCTGCACCTTCGCCGGCGATCGGTTGATCTCGTCTGCGAGGATGATGTTGGCGAAGATGGGGCCCTTCTTTATGAAGAACGTGCCTTCCTTCTGGTTGTATACGAGCGTACCGATCAAATCAGCAGGCAGCAAATCGGGCGTGAACTGGATGCGCTGGAAACGGGTACCGATGGTCGCCGCGAGCGAGCTTACGGTGAGCGTTTTAGCCAATCCTGGCACGCCTTCCAGCAGGACGTGCCCGCCGCCGAGCAGGCCGATGAGCAAACGCTCGATCATGTACTTTTGCCCGACGACGACCCGTCCGATTTCGGTCAGCAGGTCATCGATGAAGGCGCTCTCTTCGCGGATGCGGTCGTTTACGAGGGCAATATCGAATGTGGGCATTCTGTCTATCGGGTCTTTTCTCCGCTGGAAACTATGGTGTGGGGATCGTGTGCGGCACGTCGTTTAGAGCAGCATGACTTCCGGGGTGTCTCCGAAACGTTGCATGGTGCCGGCTCTTATCTGATCGAGCCCGTGGGGGATCGAATAGGGCTGCCCCGCGATCAGCACCGACCCGCCCCAACCCGTCAGGCTAGCCCCATACATCCCTTCGATAAGCATCTGTTCGACCAACTCCACCACGAAATCGGCTTCAGGGCAGGAGAGTTCGAGATCGCATCGCTTGGAAGCGTGCGACATCAGCAGCAGGGCGCCGAACATTTGCCAGTCTTTTCGACGTATGGCGGCAACTAGCTTCTGCACCCGCCGGTTCTCGCCTACGAGATAGCGGACGAGTGGACGCGCCTTCGCCGGGAGCACAGCGAGTGCCTGCTGAAGATCGCGGTGTTCGAGCGTCCGAAAGGAAGTCAAGTCGGCGAAACCACGTTCGTTCAGCCTCTGGAGGGCTTGTTCGGCTTTTTTCTGTCGCGACAAGTAAAAAGCAGGATCGTGCGCGGCCGGGCAGCTTGTCTGCACGAGTCCCCAGCCCATGACGTCTCGCTCAGGCGCATCCACCGGAAGTCGTTCCTGGGTTCCCGTATCGACGAGCATGAAGGCGCCGGGCTCACCTTCCCAGACCGCAAGCGGGTAGGCGGAGCTGAAGGGGCGGTGCGCGCATTGCCCGATCGACGCCGCGACGGTTGCGGGTGTGAAAAAACTCTCGGGGAACGCCCCCGCCAGTGCGTGTGCCAGAGCAACCGCCAGTGCGGTGAGGTTAGAGTCTGTCCGTTGTTCGGAGGTAGTGGTTACGATCGCTACTTCAACGGGGGCAGGAGGGGAGGGGATCTGACGAATCAGTGCCTGGACGAGTTGTATGCGCAGGGGATCATCCGAGGGCTCTACGTACGCGCGATTTGAAGCGAAGCGAAGCGTCAGGTTCAGGTTGCGGGAGCCCTCGAAGGCTACGCACGAATCGGATCCGGAGGCCGGCCGCACGGCAACGGCGGTGCCCATCGGCAGGGGCATCATGAGGGCAAATCCATCGAAGAAATGGGTGTGCTCGCTCATCAGGCCTGCGCAGCCGGATGCAAACCGAACGTGAGGCTGTTTCTCCGACGGGCCAAAACGTTCGTTCAGAAGGGCGCGGGCTCGCTCCTCAAGTTGCTCCGGCCGCAGGGACTCCCGCTCCTGCATCCGGTTGAGGGCGTACAGGAAGGGCTTCACGAACGGAGACGACGAGGGTTTACCGGGCGGGTCTGTATTCGGCATGGTGCTCGAACGGAAGATTAGCGCGATCCTGTTCCAGGGCAAACAATAGGCCGGAACAGGGAGCGCTGTTGGAGAGGCGCCTGCGAAGCGGCGTGTAGGACACGCACGTACCGCGTCGGCACCATGCCCCGGTTGTTACCGCGATTTGCCAGATGGTGCAGTTTATAATATCGCAACTACGTCGCAAACGCATTTTTGTTGGATATAGCATGACGAGCACCCGTCGGTAGCTCTCCGGAATCGGATCGACCTGCCCTGCATCGGGGAACAGCGGGGGGCGGAACCGTGTCGACGGGTTCCGGGCTTTGCAAGGGCATCGCGTTTCCGTAAACGACAGAACGCATCAGGTATAGATGGACGCAATATGGATCTGGGCGGGCTTCATTGTCTTTGTGCTGGCAATGCTCGCCCTCGACCTCGGGGTGTTTCACCGGGAAGCGCACCGGGTTTCCGCCAGGGAGGCGGGAATCTGGAGCGCCGTGTGGATCACGCTGGCCCTTCTCTTTAATTACGGCGTCTACCACTTCATGGGGCGCGATGCCGGGCTGGAATTCCTGGCGGGGTACCTCATCGAGAAGGCCCTCTCCGTCGACAACATCTTCGTCTTCGTCCTCATTTTCTCATACTTCCGTGTTCCGGCGATCTACCAGCACCGCATCCTGTTCTGGGGCATTCTGGGAGCCCTGGTCATGCGCGGCCTGATGATTGGCGCGGGCGCCTACCTCATCACCCGTTTCCACTGGATCATCTACATCTTCGGCGCCTTCCTCGTGTACAGCGGCATCCGCATGGCGTTCGAGAAGGAGGCAGACATCGACCCCGAGTCCAACCCGGTCATCCGTCTCGTCAGACGGTTCATCCCGGTCACGACGGACTACCACGGCCAGCGCTTTTTCGTAAAGGAAGCCTGGCGCAACGGCGACCGCCTCCGGCGCGTGGCGACGCCGCTTTTCGTCGTGCTGGTGCTCGTGGAGACGACGGACCTGATCTTCGCGGTGGATTCCATTCCGGCGGTCTTCGGGGTGACGACGGACCCATTCATCGTATTCTCCTCCAACGTGTTCGCGATTCTCGGCTTGCGGGCGCTGTACTTCTTGTTGGCTCAGGTTATCGAGCGTTTCCACTATCTCAAGATCGGGCTGTCCCTGGTACTGGTGCTCGTGGGTGCCAAGATGCTGATTTCGGAACTCTATAAGGTCCCGATCGGGCTCTCGCTCGGGATCATCGCGGTAGTGCTGGGCCTGTCGGTGGCTGCCTCGCTGCTCTTCCCGAAAGAGGCCGAGGCGCATGCCGATGCCAGACCCGATCCGCTCGATCCTGATGCCGCTCCCGACCTGCCAGGAGGCGGGGTCTCTTCTCTGGGCGCACGCGACGCCCTGGTCGGCGAGCCGGAGGCCGAGGATTAACCACCGAAGCGAGCGTCGGTAATGACCAGCTTGAAGCGCTCGTCGAAGCGGCCCTTCGCATGCTTCTGGCAGCATGCGCCGCACGCTTTGTTGAAGTTCTGACGCCGATAAAACGGGTACTGGGTCTTACAATGGGGACAGGTGCCCACGTAAAGGGGTGCGCGCGCAGCCTGCTTCGTTTGTGCCAAATGGGGGACTTCCCGTCCGGTCCGAGCATCCAGGATGCGCATGCGGAAGCGTTCATCGTAGCGCCCTCCATTGTAGCGTTTACAGCAATGCACGCAGGCGCCCACCTTTCGGGGAAGCTTGTAATAAGCGACGCGGTGATCGCAGTGGGGGCAAACGGCCCAGTAGTCGGGATCGGGCTGTTTGACCGCTTCGCTGGTGTAACACCGGACGGGCTTTGCGCCTACGAGCCGGCACCTCTTCTTCCATGCGGCGCCGTGCCCGGCGTCTTTCCCTGCGAGGGCGTGGGCGATCTCGTGCAGCACGGTATCCCGGCATTCGGCCTCATCATTGGATTCGGCCAGTATTCTGGAGATTGTGATGCGTTTTGTGTCATAGCGGCAAGAGCCGAACCGAGTGCGGGCGCGGTCGAATTCAAAGCGCCAGCCCTGCTGGTGCAGGCCAAATTCGGTCAGCTTCTCGTTTGCAAAAGTGTGGAGTGCCTTCAGGTTCACGCGAAGCGTTTCAGATTGATCGTCCGGCGGTACCCTCAAGTAAGCGTTCAAAGGCTGTGATACGCGCGGTGAAGCGCTGAGGCTCCAAGCGGGCCGGGATCACGTTAGCGCCTCGCCTTTTTCAAGGTTGTAGCCTCGAAGGAAGTCGGAAGCGGTCATCTGGCGGCGGCCCTCCTGTTGCAACTCCAGTATCTCGACGGATCCTACTGCGCAGGCGACGACGAGGCGGTTGCCCGCCTCCAGGATCTCCCCCGGCTCCCCAGTGCCATCGGCCACACGGGTTCCGTAGATCTTCAGGACGGTTCCCCCGTGCATCGTCCAGGCGCCGGGGTATGGCGAGAGGCCGCGCACGTGGTTATGGACCCGCTCTGCGGGCTGGCCCCAGTCGATGCGCGTATCCTCTTTGAACAGTTTGGGCGCCGGTGTTGCGAGGGCGTTGTTCTGCGGCTGCGGCTGAACGTCTCCGGCATCGATGTGCCGGACCGTCTCCAGCACCGCATCGGCGCCGAGCTCCATCATCCGGTCGTGTACGCCCCCGGCCGTTTCATCAGGCCCGATGGACATCTCGCGTTGGAGGATGACGTTGCCGGTATCCACTGCTTGCTGTAGGAAGAACGTCGTCACCCCCGTCTCGGTCTCGCCTTCCATGACGGCGCGGTTGATGGGGGCGGCGCCCCGGTACCGCGGCAGCAGCGAACCATGCAGGTTGAACGTCCCCTGCTTCGCCAGCGTGAATAC
This sequence comes from Rhodothermales bacterium, assembly GCA_035699265.1. Lineage (GTDB taxonomy): Bacteria > Bacteroidota > Rhodothermia > Rhodothermales > DASSAV01 > DASSAV01. The sequence goes on along the minus strand of DASSAV010000332.1, from coordinate 3,806 downwards.
CTCCGGGGGCAGGATGCGGAAGGCCACCACCACGATCACGTCCGGTTCCAGGGCGGCAATCTGGCGCGCAAACTCGGGATCTTTGACGGATTCGGGCTGAAGGATCGTCTCGATCCCGAGTTCCAGTGCCGCCTGTTTCACGGGGGTAGGCGTGATCTTCTGGCCGCGCCCGCGGGGTTTGTCCGGTCCGGTAACCACGGCGACCGGCTTGTACCCGTTTTCGGCAAGGCGGCGGAGCGAGGGCACGGCGAACTCCGGCGTGCCCATGAAGACGAGGCGCATGTCAGCGCAGGCGGTTGCGCTCGTCCCAGATGGGGATGAGGAGGTGGAAGTCGCCGTGGCCGGAGTTATCCACGAAGATGAACTTCTTGCCGATGCGCTGATAATACCACACCTCATACGGCTTCACCTGGAAGTCGTCGGTATGGCGGTCGACCCGGTCGGGCTCTCCGAACAGGACGAGTACCTGCCCGCGATCCGTATTCCACCCGCCTCCAGGATTCAGGAAGCGGCGGTTGGCATAGGTGATCCGGTAGTAATACTCCTCCATCCGCTCGTTACGGTCGGTGCCGGGCGTCGGATCGCGCTTCTTCCAGAAGGCGTCGAAGCGGGAGAGGCGTTCCTGGCCGTTCCGGCCCGCCCGGATGTAGGCCAGGTCCTTGTCTTTCGCGATGTACTTCAGTTGGTCGATGGCCTGGTCTACGTTGGCGATGTGATCGGCCAGTCCCGACCATTCCGCCGTGATCATCTTTTCTGCGGAGTCGAGCACGTTGCCCTGCTCATCCTCCACACGGACGCGGAGGAGGTAGTCGCCCGCCTGCAACTTGCCCATCGGGATCTCCACGACGTAGGGTGTTCGCCCCGGCTTGAGCGAGGTGGCCTCCTGGCGGGTATAGGCCACGTCATCCGTTTCGTTGCCGCTGCCCAGCAGGCCGAAGATGGTGCGCAGGGACCGGGCGGACCCGCCCTGGTGCGTACGCACGACCTCTCGCACGACCCGCACGCGCTCCGGCTGGCGGGCGTAGATTTCGTAAAACAGCTTGAAGCTGGGCTGGCTGGTCGGAACGGTCGCGCCGATAATGGGCGTGATCGCGTTTTGCCGGGCGTCGTAGGCGCTGATGAGGATGAGATCGCTGACGGCAACCGGCCGGTTCAGGCTGCGGACATTCACCGGCACTTCCTGTACAGAGGACTGTCCGGTTTCCTTGTCCTCAACGCGAACCGACACGACGTACCGGCCTGGCGCCAACGCTACCGATCCGAGCGCCTGGTCTGCGAGTTCACTGGATTGCGTGGCCGCAAACGAAGGCGTGGAGACACTATGGCTCCACGATTCGGTCTCGACCAGTTTGCGCTGCTGCCCATTCTCATCGACCGCATAAAACGTGGCGGTCACGTCGTATGATGCCTTGAACGCTCCGCCTACGCTGACGAATTGCAATCCCCGGCCAGGTACCCTGGTGTAGACGTCGACGCGCGTATTCCGGGCCGTTTCGCTGGCGCGCACGCTGACGACGTCTACCTGGAACTGAGGCCGCAGGGCCTGGGCAAAGACCCCCGGAACTGCCCAGTACACGAGCAGCAGCAGTTCAAGCAGAACCGCAGCGGTATGATGCCTCCTGTAAGTACGTACCATCGGACCCACTCACGAAACAGAATGGACTTCCATTTTCGTGCGGGTGGCAACTACGCGCATGCCTGCCACCGGCGACGACTGGTTTTCCTCAACGAAACCGGGTGACCTCAATAAAACGCATCGAACGGCAAAGTTCGCATATACCTCCCTGTCCGGTTAAGCTTTCACAATATCGGAAAGATCCTTCCGGTTCAGGGTCGTACTGCAATCCTACCGTCGAATAACTCGCATGAACGGTCGATCCGTCGTATTGAGCGGGTGAGACCGGGCGAAGACCTTAGCCGAAGAGCGCCGAAACGAACCGCTGGCGGTCGAACACCTGCAGATCTTCGATGCGCTCACCCACGCCGATGTATTTTACGGGAATCTGGAACTCATTTGAAATACCAATTGCAATGCCCCCCTTTGCCGTCCCGTCGAGCTTGGTGAGGACGAGCCCGGTCACGTCTACGCTCCTGGTAAACTCCTCGGCCTGACGAATCGCGTTCTGGCCCGTCGAGGCATCGAGGACCAGCAGCACTTCGTGCGGAGCGCCCGGCACCTGCCGGTCCATGACGCGCTTGATCTTGGAAAGCTCGTCCATCAAGCCGCCTTTGGTGTGAAGGCGTCCGGCGGTATCGATGATGGCTACGTCGATGTCTCTGCTCTTGGCCGCCCCGATGGTATCGAAGGCCACGGCGGCCGGGTCGGCGCCGTGGCCCTGTTTGACGATGGGAACCCCCGCGCGCTCGGCCCAGATGTCGAGTTGCTCCGTCGCGGCGGCACGAAATGTATCGGCCGCACCGAGGATCACGCCCTTGCCTGCCTGCCTGTACCGGTGGGCGATCTTGCCGATGGACGTGGTCTTACCCACCCCGTTCACGCCGACGACCATGATGACGTACGGCTTGTGGGGAAGGGGGGCGTCGAATTCGACCGGGCGGTCTGGAGCGCTTTGCAGGAGCAGGCGGGAGATTTCGTCCCGGATCATGGCATTCAGCTCGGACGTGGACACGTACCGGTCTCGGGCGACCCGCTCCTCTACGAGCTTCACGATATCGAGCGTAGTCTTGACGCCTACGTCGCTCGTCACCATCGCCTCTTCGAGATGGTCCAGCACCTCTTCGTCCACGGTGTCCTTGCCGCGAACGGCCCGATCCAGCTTCCCGAAGAAACTCGTTCGTGTTTTTTCCAGCCCCTCTTCCAGGCGGGTCTGTTCCTGCTGCTTAAACCGGTCGAAAAATGCCATATAGGAGTAGCGTGGTATGCGATGCGGTCCCCTGTTGCTCCCTTCGGCCGAGCGCTGCGGCGATGCCGTGGCATGCCGTCAGTGCACCTGCTCCGTGTGATGCTCTGCCGTGACACGTGCAGAGGAGTCGTCGTCTCCCGGGCCGAGGTGGGTTGTTGCGGGGCGATAGCGGTAGAGGCGGAGGAAGCGGATGGCGTACAGGGTGAAAGAAAAGATCATCAAGCCCGTCGTAATCCAGATCGATGCGCGGAGGATCGGCGGATCCGCTTCCAGCAAGGCTGCCAGCACGGTCACGGCCAGGGCCGTGACGGCCACCTTGCCCCACCAGATGCTCGCACCGATCATTGAGGTCCGCCGGGCGAGCGCCACACCGCCCAGCACGATGGCGGAGTCCCTGACGACGATGACGCCGAGGAACCACTCGGGGAGACTCCCCCGCGCGACGAGCGCCAGCGTAATCATGGCCGCCGCCGCCTTGTCGGCGAGTGGGTCCAGCACCTTTCCCCACGACGAAACGGTGTGCGACCAGCGGGCGATCCGCCCGTCGAAGAAGTCGGTCGTGATGGCCAGCAGTACGAGCGTGAACAGCAGCGCCAGCGAACCTCGCTCCAGGATCAGGAGCGTGATGGGCACGATCAGGATCAGCCGGGCGATGCTGAGCATGTTCGCGGCCGTCCAGAACTTCCCGAGTTGTGCCGTGATCGGTTCCTTATGTGCATTCTCTCTCTCGGGCATGGCGGCAACCGTGGGACGGTAGTCTAAGGAGACAAAGATACGAACGTGCGTCCGTTTGGTTTTGACTTATCAGCCGCGCTCAGTGGACGGATCGTATCTTCATGGAATGGAAACGTTTCTGTTTTTTGCTGCTATTCTCATGGTGCAGGCGCTGTACTGGTGCCTCCTGTACTATGGATTCCGCCGTGCGGAGCGGTTCTCCCGGCC
>DASSAV010000331.1:0-11680 GCA_035699265.1 Rhodothermales bacterium | reverse complement strand
GGCCCGAATGTGGAGCTTTGTCGGCTCGGTCAGACGGAAGGGGATCTGCACGTTGGCCTCGTTGCCGAGGCGCCGCTGATCGACCAGCACGTCTCCAACCGGAGCGGACATTGCGGGTAGCGGCGGCTGGGGCGGCATCGGGGGCATATGGGACGGATCCATCTCCTCGTCGTCGGTGGAGGTCGTCGTTTCGCTCGTCACCTGGACGGCGTCGGGGGAGGCCCCGGCTGCAACCGGGAAGAGGGCAATGCCCCACCGGTCCGGATGGGGGGGCGGCTCGGTGTTCCAGTCGTCGTATGCATGCGACCCGTCGGTCTGGTAGACGAGCTGGTAGGCGCCGGGCTCCAGCTTGAGGAACGCCATTTCCTCCTGGTTTTTCTCACCGCCTCCGGCGGGGCGTGCCCGTTCGACGCTCATCTCCCACACACGCTGTCCATCCTGTTTCTCCAGCCACCCATAGTCGAACCGGTCCCCGTGGGCGATCTCGCCGAGGGCATCCACCACGACCGCCATCGGCTCGCTCACCTCGAACTCAGCGGTTCGTTTCGTACTGCTGGGGACACGCAGCATGCTCACCAGCGGCGCTCGCGCAGTCCAGGGATCGAATGCGCGTACGGCCCGGGCATCCTCGGGCGACGCTCCCGTCAGGGACATCCCCCAGGACAGCGGATTGGACGGCGGATTGGCGGCCCAGTCGTCGTAGGCGTGGCGGGCATCGGTCTCGTACACTGCCCGGTACAGGCCGGGCTCGAGCCTGACCTCTCCCTGAAAGCGGCGGTTCAAGCTCGATCCACCGGCGGGGGTCGTGTTCGCCGCCGTCATCTCCCATTTTCGCTCCCCGGTGACGGCGTCTTCGATCCAGCCGTAGTCGGCCGGACCCCCGCCGAATTCCCCGGTGGCATCGATTTCCAGGCGGACCGGGCGGTCCACCTGAAAGACGTAGGAGCGCTTCTGGTCATCGCCGATAGGCTCAGCAGCCCAGACGGCGGCCCCGCGTACCCGGGCGTCGGCATCATTCTCATCACGCGATACACGACGTAATTCGCGCGTGGCCCCGTCCGCCGAGCGGAGCGCCAGCATCCACCGGTCGGCATCGCGCTGCCACGGCTCATCGCTGTGCCGAACCCGGCTCAGGAAGGAGTGGCCGCGCCCGTTCTCGGGTGTGTTTCCGAAGCTGGCATAGTAAACGTCGTACGTGCCGGGCTCCAGAGTAAGCGTGTCCCGGACATGGGCGAGCGTGCCGCGCTCGTGTGTTGCAGCGCCCGGCTGCATGACCCAGGCCACCTGACCGTCGTCACGATTGAGGATCCAGCCGTAGGCGGCCAGCCCCCTAGGTGCTTCGAAAGACCCGACTGCTTCGACGGCGAGGCGCGCCGGGCGGTCCAGCGCAAAGGCCTCGTGCTGAAGCTGGTGGGGTTCGATGTCGGTAAGGACAAGAAGTCCCTCCGGCGCCGGCGGGCCGCTCAACGCCCGCACGACGACGAGCACGACGATTACGCCGAGTGCGAGCAGTTGCAGGCGAACGATGGCAGGACGTCTCATAGCGAAACCATAGACTTACACCGGGTCGCCGATAGGGTTGGGCATCGTCGACCGCAGACCACGGACCGCAGACCGCCGGGGGCGTGTTGGCGTGTAGAAGGCTGTTTGCACTGCATTTTCGGAGAACCGGTATGATTCCGACTGGCTCATACGTCGGCTCGGCACCGAAGTTACCGCGACGGGCCAAAATACACGCGGCCGGGGAGAACGCCCCTTCGGGAGCCTGTTTGTTCCAATCCCCGTGTCGAAACATTACCTTGCGAAGTGGATTGAGATCGCGGTTTGTAACAAACGTGGCGCCTCTCCAGTAAGAGAGGGCTACGGCAACCGCCTGGAAAGCATACCGCTTGCGGCGTAAACACCAGCGCATCGTTCCCCGCATGTTACCTCGACTTTCGTACCGGGCTTCCGGAGCCGCCTCGGCGGCACCGCGAGGAGGGCGCATGCGACGTGTCCTGCTGGCGATCGGGTTCCTGGTTACGTACGCCGCCGGGTTTGCCTACCAGTTCTTCGTATTCGAGTCCGGCCAGGCCCCACCGCTCCCCTATACGGCTGCGTACCACCTGGCCGTGATGGCCTCGTTTGCGTGCCTGTGGCTGCTGCTGACGTCCTACCACCAGGAACGGCAGTCCACCCCGGCGCGGACGTTGTGGAGCACCTTCCTGCTCGGCATCATCCTGCTGGGCGCCGGGTACCTCGTCCTGAGGATCGGCCGGCCGGCCGGCATGCCGCCCGACATGCAGGACGTCACCTCACTGGGGTTTGCGCTCCGAACGGGCGTCCCCCTTACGCTGGCGACGGTGTTCAAGATGAACGTCATCAGCCTCCTGGAGGCGGCGTTCGCGTTCGTGCTCCTGCTGCGGCTGAGCGGGCTCGCACTCTTCAAGCGGACGAAAACGAGCCAGCGCAACTGGCACCTGATGCTGCTCGCCATGGCGCTCGCTTCCGTGACGGCATTCCTGAAGTCGCCCCAGACGGACTGGGTGCCGGTGCAGGCCGTCGCCATCGTACCGGCCGTCGGCCTGATGATCGTCAATTCGTTCCGCCTCTCCTGGATCGTGTTGCTCAACTTCCGGGAGAAGATGCTGAGCATCGGGCTGTTGCTGCTCCTGCTGGTGCTCCTTGTGGCCGGCATCGGCATCAACCCGAGGAGCTTGCTTCCGGGGTCCTGGATGCTGGTCCAGTTCTACAGCTATCCGTTGAGCGTCTTCACGCAGTTGGCGATCATCTTCGGCATCCTGTACAGCACCACGGCCTTCCTGTCGCTTCTCTTCCACCTGCCGACGACGGGCGCGTTTCAGCAGAAGGCCAGTGAGCTGGCGGCCATGCACTCGCTGACGGCCCTCGTCAGCCAGGTCTTCGACCCGGAGCGGCTGGTCCACACCATCACGGCATCCCCGGTGCTGACCGGTTCGGCGCGCGCCGCGTGGCTCGCCCTCCCCGATCCGCAAAGCGGCACGCTCCGCCCTCGCATCGTCGCGACCAGCCACATCCCGCTCCTGCACGTGGAGCACGCGGTCGACACGGCGGCTTTCTTCAGTGAGATCTGCCTGAAACGCGAGCCGATCCTGTTGAACCAGGCCCCCGCGGACCACCGCATCACCGTCCGCCCGGGCGACGGGCTGGGCAGCCTGCTCGTGCTCCCGTTGATCACGCGGGACAATGTACTCGGCGCCCTCTTCCTGACGCGCGAGGTAACACACGGCTTCGAAAAAGACGACGTGGAGGCGGCAACGGTGTTCGCCGCCCAGGCCGCGCTGGCGCTCGACCACGCCCGTCTCTTCGAGGAGCAACTGGAGAAGGAACGCCTCTCCCGCGAGATCGACATCGCCCGCGAGGTCCAGCGCAAGCTGCTTCCCCAGAAGTTGCCGTGTATGAAGGGCATCTCCATCGGCGCCTCCAGCGTGTCCGCCCAAGAGGTCGGCGGCGACTTCTACGACTTCGTGGAACTGGACGAGCACCGCATCGCCTTCATCATCGCGGACGTATCCGGCAAGGGCACTTCGGCCGCATTTTACATGGCCGAGATGCAGGGCATTTTCCAGTCGCTGAGCCGGATCGTCCCGAGCCCGGCCGACTTCCTCTCCCACGCCAACACGGCCCTCTCCCGCGCCCTCGAAAAGCACGTCTTCATCTCTGTGATCTACGGGGTCGTCGACCTCGAGCACGAAACCGTCTCGCTTGCCCGCGCGGGGCATTGCCCGGCCGCCTTCATCAATCTGAACGGAGAAGCGCGGTTCGTGCGTACGCGCGGGCTGGGATTGGGCCTCGACCGGAGCCTGAACTTCCGGAAAACCATTGCAGAAGAGAAAATCCGGCTCCAGCCGGGCGACGCCTTCGTCCTCTACACGGACGGGGTCGTCGAGAGCCGCAACCCCGCCGGGGAAGAGTTCGGGTACGAACGCCTCCTGGACGCCCTGTGCGAGCACCGGCACGAAGACGCCCCCGGGCTCCACGACGCGCTCTTGAACGACCTTTGCGGATTCATGGGAGAGAAGTCGTACGACGACGACATGACGCTCGTCGTCCTCAAATGGCACGGCATTAGCCTGGCCTCGGCGGCGCCGCACCTGGAAAACAAAGGCGCGCGTGACGGCATCTCCGCGGGCATTGCCGCAGAGGAACCTCAACCGATACTATAATCCTCCACGCACGAGCACCACACAAGCAAATCCCCACACCTAGCAGACATGAGCAACTTTTCCGTAGGATTTCGCCCGGCCGGGCCGGTCCACGTACTCGACCTCAAGGGCGAGCTGGACGCCCACACGGCATCGGAGCTGGAGGCCGCCATCCAGAAATGCGAAGAAGAGGGATGTTTTCAGATCCTCGTGAATGGCGCGAACCTCCAGTACATCTCCAGCGCGGGACTCGGCGTTTTCATGGCCTACATCGAGGAGGTGCGCGAGCGTGGCGGTGACATCAAGATCGCCGCTCTGCAACCGCGCGTGTACAACGTGTTCGACCTCCTGGGCTTCCCCATGCTGTTCGACATCGTCAACACGGAGGAGGAGGCACTCTCCAAGTTTGGCGCAAACGGCCAGAATCAGTAACCCAAAGCCGCATACGCGCTTCACACCTCTTTCTTGAGACGACAAGTGTCGCGTTCCGTGTATAAAAAATCATTCCCAAGCTCGACGCGCTGCCTCGAAGAGATGCGGCGCTTCGTCGAGTCCTGCTGTGCCGAGGCCCAGCTTTCGGCAGATACCGTCGAGCAGTTCAAGCTTGCTGTGGACGAGGCCTGCACGAACGTCATCAAGCATGCGTACAAAGGCAGCGACGCCCAGCGCATCGACATTTCGGTGATCGTCAAGCCCGACCGCTTCACCGTCCGCATCCGTGACAAGGGCGATCAGTTCCGGCCTGCCGACTACCACTCGCCCGACCTGTTCGACTCCGTGCGGAGGCGCCGTCCCGGCGGCTTCGGCGTGCACATCATGCGGCGCGTGATGGATCAGATCGAATACCGCACGAAAGGCCACATCAATGAAGTCTGCCTGACCAAATTCCTGAACGGCGGCGGGTGCAACGGGGGCTCGGGGAAGGGAGAGAGGGAATGAGGGGAAGAGAGAAGGAGGGGAAGAGAGAAGGAGGGGAAGAGAGAAGGAGAGAAGGAGAGAAGGAGAGAAGGAGAGAAGGAGGGGAAGAGAGGATGAGGGGAAGAAAAGATGAGAGAGGCGGGGGTGCTATGGGCGGGGTGACATTGCGTTGACCTCTTCCCACACGTTCGGGTCGACGGGGATGCCGAGGCGGAGGTTCTCCGCTCGCTTCTGCAACGTCCCGGCCCCCGGATACCGAACCGGGAGGCCGTCTTCTACGGGCAGCGCCGAACACACGGAATCCACGATCTCATCTGTCATCCGGTCGGCTTCGGACCGGTCCAGCAACCGGTAGAGGTCGAACGCGATGAACACCTGAGAGAGTCCGGTTTCCCGCTGCGGGTCCGGCGCGATCTCGTGCGTCGCGTTGCCGGCCGAGAGCAGGGCTGCGATCACGTCCAGCATCATCGAGAGGCCGGAGCCTTTCCAGTATCCGATAGGCAAAGGCCGTCCGGACGCCTCGATCGCTTCCGGGTCCTGAGTCAGCCGCCCCTCTCGGTCGAATCCGCCCGGTACGGGCAGTTGCTCCCCGCGAGATCGGTACGACGCCAGCGCCCCGTACGAGAACTGGGACATCGCCACGTCCAGCACGACGTGGCCTGCGGAGCGGGGCACGGCCAGGATGAGCGGGTTGTTTCCGATGCTGGCTTCGCGAGCGCCCCATGGAGGGAGATTCGGCATGGTGTTCGTCCAGCAGATGCCCACGGCGCCCGCCTCTGCGGCCTGCCAGCCGTACGTCCCCCCGCGCATCCAGTGGTTGGTGTTACGCAGTGCGACGCAACCCACACCCTGCGCGTGCGCCAGCGCCACGGCCTGTTCCATGCAGCGGAAGGCGTTCAGATTGCCGGGGCCGCCGTGCCCGTCCCACCGCTCGACGGCGCCGAAGGCGGCGACCCGTTCCGGCTCCGCATCGGGGTCGACGATTCCCTGCCGGACCATCTGGATGAAGCGCGGAAAGCGGTTGAGCCCATGTGAATACACCCCGTCGAGGTCCGTCTCGGCGAAGAGCCGCGCGCACAGCGCCGCCCGGCTTTCCGTGAACCCTTCCTGCACGAGCACCCGGCGCAGCGTGTCAGCCAGCTCTTCGTACGGAACTCTCAGCATAGGGCTGGAAACGTTCGTGGTGTACCGCTCCGTTCAGATACCGGTACGCACGGGGGGAGAGGGCGCCGTCTCGCTGGAGAGGCGCACGAAGAAGCGCCGCCGGTCCATCGCAACGACCCGCACCTCGCTGCCGGAGGCAATGAATTCCCCCTCCGTCGCCACTTCGATCCGTTCTCCGTCGATGTCGACGATACCCGTAGGGCGCAACGGAGTTATGGCCGTACCGCTTCTACCCAGGTACCGGGCGCGCGCCTCACTTTCCCGCTGCACCCCCGCCTCATCCGCACGGAGGCTCGTCGCCAGCACGAAGCGCTCCCAGGCACCCGACCGCCACATCCAGAAGAACACGCCCCCGCCGAGCACCAGCGCGCCGGCCGTAAGGGCCACCCCCTCGGCTGCTCCGCCGGCATTGAAGGCCAGCCCGACCGCAAAGACCACCACGAGGAATCCGGCGATCCCAATGACGTTGAGGCCGGGAATCAGGTAGACCTCAACCACGATCAGGGCGAGACCCACGAGCACCAATATTACGGGCAACAGACTCAACGCGACGTATTCTCAGTTGTCAGATGCACATACTTCACAAACCCCCTCGGATGGATGATGCGGAAGGGCCTGTAAACTAATGCCACACCCCCTTCTCTTCAAATAAAGCAGATCGACGGAGCCACACGGGCAGGAGCCGCAGCGATCCGCATGATCCATACATGGTGAGTGTACGGGTCACGCATCGAATGTTTCAGGCAGCGCCCCGATGCGGATCTGCCGCACTTCCACACGCCTGCCCCGCACGTTGACCACTTCGACGGGCGTTCCGGCCGCGACATACTCACCGGCCGTAATCACGTCTACGCGCGCGCCCTCGATTTCAGCCATGCCCGACGGCCGCAGGGGCGTCACCGCCCTTCCGGCTCGGCCCAGCAACTCGTCCGCCGTGTCGGAGAGGGTGAGCAGCCCGTCGTCCGGCGCGTTCGCCAGTACCAGCCGGTTGAAAAGCTCCGAGCGGGGCAGATAGCGGCCCAGCGAATAGCCCAGCGCCACCAGCAGCACCAGCGTGATGGCCAGCGTGGCGACGGCCGAGACAATCTGGGCTGTATTCGGAACCGCGAAGCCCACGTTCGCCACCAGCATGGCCAGGATCGAGAACAGCACCAGGGCAATGCCGGTGATGCCCGCGAAGCCGAATCCGGGGATCAGAAAGACCTCGACCAGCACCAGCGCGATTCCCACGCCGAAGAGCACGGCTTCCCAGCTCTGCACGAGGCCGAGCAGGTAGCTGGGCGCAAAAAAGAGAGCGGCGCCCACCAGGGCGACAAAACCTGCGATGCCGAGGCCGGGGGCGTGCAGTTCGAAGTAGAGCCCCCCGAGCATCATGAGCAGGAACAGGACGTGCAGCAACGGCGAGCCGAGTATGCCCAGCACCCGCTCGCCGCCGGTGGCCTGGTACTGGAGCACGGGCTGATCCGCCACCCCCAGCGACGCCAGCAGGTCCTTCCGGCCGTCGACGATCATGTCGGCCACGCCGAGCCGCTCGGCTTCCTGTGCGGAAAGCGTCAGCACCTTGCCGGCCGGCTTCACCCCTTCGACCACGACCGATTCGTCCACCATCGCCTCTGCGATGCGGGGATCCCGGCCGTTGGCCTCTGCCGTGGACCGCATCAGGCCGCGCATGTAACTCTGGTACTTGTCGGGCGCCGCCTCGCCGGTTCCACCTTCGACGACCGTAGCGGCGCCTATGGAAGCGCCCGGCACCATCGCGATGCGGTCGGCGGCATAGGAGATCAACGCCCCCGCCGACGCGGCGTTGCGGTCGATCAGGGCTACCGTGGGAACGGTGGTATTCAGGAGGGATTTCCGGATGTGATCCCCGGCTTGCAGCAGCCCGCCGTAGGTATCGATCCGCAACAGGATCAGGCTCGCGTCTGCCTGCTCGGCGCTGGCGACAGCGCGATCCACGTACCGAGCCATCGTGTTGTCGATCTCGCCCTCGATGGGAACCAGATAGACGGTTCCGGGCGCGAGATCCGTCGCAGCGGCGCGTGGAGCAGGCCTGCTTTCCTGCGCCCGGAGTGTCGTTGCACCCGTGGCCCACAGAAAGAGCAATGAAGCGAGGAGACTGGCAGTGTAGCGCATAGGCACCTTGCATGGTGTTCGTCCTACGAAGCTACGCCGGAAAACCCAGGAAGATTCGTGGCGACGGCTCAGACGTAAGCCAGCGCCAGCTGGTACGTGTGCTTCCAGGCGAAGGCCGGGTCTTCAAAGTGACCGGCCACGAAGCGCTGAAACTCCTCCTTGTTCCAGAAATTGACGTGGCCGGGATCCGGGCTTACGCCCAGCCACTGGCCGACGTTGTTTAGCCACTGAAAGTAGGGCTCGCGCGGCACGGTGATCACCACCGCGTTCCGGGCCACCCGCTTCAGTTCGGCGACGGCCCGTTCCGGCTCGTCCAGGTGCTCCAGCACCTCGCTGCACACGACCGTGTCGAATGACCTGTCGGAGAACGGCAGCTTGTAGACGCTGCCCGCGCGAAACCGCGCCCGGTCCCCCAACTGCTCCTGGGCGAAGCCAACGGCGCCTTCGCTCACGTCTACCCCGGTCAGCTTGAGATCCGGATTTCGCTCCGCGAGGTACTTGACCGTATGGCCCTCCCCGCAGCCGGCGTCCAGCACGGATCGCGGGTTCGTCTGCGCGATCAAGTCGTAGAGGCACTCCATGAACTCCTGAAGGTGCCACTGGTAGACCCGGCTCCGCGTCTGGTACTTGTGGTGATTGGACGACTGGTAGACTTCCGTTCCAACTGGTGCGGTCATGCGTGTCGATGGGCTTGGCGTCGGCGGACGGTGTGTCCACCGCTTACTTGAAGCGTGGCTGTTGCGGAAAGTATCGGCTCCTGGAAAAATAACCCATTCGGAGGAGCCGTGCATGACCCGGCCGGTCAGGGCTCGATGAGAACGGGCGTGCCCACGGCCACCACCGTCCACAATTCGTCCATGACCTCGTCGCTCAGCGCGACGCAGCCCTGTGTCCAGTTCGTGCGGGCGCCTGTGCCGTGGCCGTGGATCTCGATGTAGCCTCCCAGCGCCGTATTCATAGGCGGCGTCTTGGACTTCTCCTCGGCGCGGACGATCGCTTCGTACTGCTGTCGTGAGATGAGGTGCGATTTCAAGCCGCGCTCCGCATGCTCCACATTAGGGTAATTCAGCAGGAACGCTTTATAATATTCACTATCCGGCTTTCGCTCGACCACGAAGAAGCGGCCCTCGGGCGTGCGCCAGTTGTCACGATCCCTCACACCAGCCCGCTTCTCCTTGTTCGCAAAGCTGTTGTAACCGACATCCGCCGGGATTGTCTTGAGCAGCTCGTCGCCCCGGTAAAGGTACAGTGTCCGCTTGGCCTTCGAGATCCGGATCCAGACGTTCGACAGATACATGCTGGGGATATAGCCGTGTGCGCCGTCCCGGGTGCGGACCTCGCTGCACCCCATCTCCCTGTGGAGCAGATATACGGGCTCGCGCAGTTCCAGCCGGGCGTAGGGCTGGGTCAGGCCAGCGTCGCGGAAGAGCGTCGTCGGGCGGCCCACGACGTAGAAGAGCTCCCCTTCCGGCTCTCCCCTTCGGGCCGAGGGATTCGTCGCATCTACCTGTTCCACGCCATCCGGCCAGGCGGAGCCGCCCGGGCTCGCCTCGGCCACGGGGGCGTCAGGAGCAAGCTGGGCCGAAGCGAGCCCCGTACACATCGACAGCATGAGCGCGAAGAAGAGCGTGCGCATGGACCGGAGACAAACGAGTGTGGTGAGAATAGGTGCGGCGTGTGAAAGAGACGCCGGTAAATGTAACAAACAAGGTACGTGCCATACCACTCCGCGATCCCGATGCCGCAAATTCAAATGCAACAAAACCGAGTGGTTTACGACTACACCCTCTGCTGAGAGATTTTTACGCACCGGCGCGCACGTGTATCGTGTGCGTACGCACCCGCTCGCATCGGGATTCGTCTCGGCCCGCAGGCGGCTACTAAAGTCCTTCATAAAGTCTTTGCGAACTGACGGGGGTGCAGGAAACCCGGCCTTCATTTTGTTTGTTCAGTACGCACTGAATGAATTGAATAATTGGTAGTTCGACAGATGAACGACGTTGCCAGAGATTTCATCGAGCGTATGGGCCTCATGGCCGAGCGTGACGGCATGTTCTCGCGCATCGCGGGCCGCATGCTGGGCTTCTTCATGCTTGACGGCAAGCCCCACTCCCTGGACGACATCGCGGAGCAATTGCAAATCAGCAAGGCATCCGCGAGCACGAATGCCCGTTTCCTGGAGCAGATGGGCGTACTGGAGCGGTGCAGCTCCTTCGGGGACCGCCGCGACTTCTACCGGCTCGGTGACAGCCCGTGGGAGGATCTCTTCGACGTGGCCAGGCACCGCATGGAGAACGTACTCCGCCTGGTGGACAACACGGCATCCCTCTTGCCGGATGAAATGGATATAGCCAGGAAACGCCTTCAAGTCTGGCGGGAATTCTACGCCTTCATGCTGGACGAGATGGATGCCCAGGCCGAGCGCTGGCGTCAGCGGCTTGCGCGGACCTCTGCCGTCGAAGCCGGTTCATTGCCAGCCGCGATAAGTGAAAGAGATTGATGATGCACCCGCGAAACGCCTTTCTATTTCTTACGATCGCATGTATGCTGCCCTGTGTCGCACAGGCACAGGTGCCGGTGCCCGCGACGAGCGGGGTGTCCACTGCCGACAGCCTGAATTTGAGCCTGGAAGAGGCGATCGCCCGCGCCGCCCAGACGAGTGAGGAGGTCCGCCTGGCGCAGTCCCAGACGGACCTGGCCGAGGCACAGATACGGGCCACTCGGTCGCAGGCGCTCCCACAGATCAGCGGCAACGTCGGCTATACCCGTACCCTGGCGTCGGCCTTCGATACGGGAGGCGGCGGGTTCACCCTGCCCGATTCGCTGCAATTCAACCCCAATCCGAATGCGTCGATCGAGGAGCGGATTCGGTACCTGGAGCAGCACACCCCGACCGCGGGCCTCGGCTCGCTGGGACAGCTATTCGGCGATCTTCCCTTCGGCCAGGCAAACGCCTATTCGTTCTCCGTCGCCGGCTCCCAGCTCCTCTATTCGGGTGGGCGTACCGGCGCAGCGCTGCGCATCGCCCGGCATTTCAGGGAGGCTTCCCAGTTCAACTTGCGTGAGCAGCTGGCCGACGTGGAGCTTCAGGTCCGCTCGGCGTACTACCAGGCCCAGTTCGCGCAGCAGTTGATTACGATCTCCGAGGCGGCCATCGAGCGCGCGCAGCGGTTCCTCGAAGAGGAGCAGTTGCGCCTGCGCGCCGGACGGGCGTCCGACCTGGACGTGCTCCGCGCAGAGGTGGAGCTGGAAAACCTGCGCCCACAGCTCGTTCAGGCCCGCAATACGGCCGACCTTTCCTT
>DASSAV010000330.1:0-2505 GCA_035699265.1 Rhodothermales bacterium | reverse complement strand
TCCTCCCAGATGGGGGCCGTTGCGGCGGAGTTCGTCTCGGACACGATGGCGAGGAAGGCGCCCCGGAGATCGCCGCGCCGGTAGTCGCGGCGGTGCCAGGAGATCCGTCCGGCTACGGCGAGGCGCTCCAGTTCAGGAGTGACTGTTTCGCTGATGAGGACTACGTCCGCCCCGCAGTCGAGCAGTTCCAATGCTTTGCGCTCGCCTTCGTGCCCGCCGCCGACGACGATGCAGCGGCGTCCATTGAGGTCATTGAGGAAGATGGGGTAGACTTTCATCGTCACGGCGGGGTTCAAGCGACCTTTTCCAGCGGCTGGAGGTGAATGCCGCACTCCGTCTTGCTGCGGCCCGACCAGCGTCCGGCGCGGGCGTCTTCGCCCGGCTGGACGGCGCGGGTGCAGGGGATGCAACCGATGCTGGGGTAGTTCTGGTCATGCAGGGGGTTGTAGGGGAGGTCGTGATCGAAGATATAGCGCCAGACCTCCCGTTCCGTCCATCCCGCGAGGGGATTGACCTTGACGAGACCATTGGCGAAGTCCCAGCCCACGAGGGGCGCCGTGGCACGGTGGGCGGTCTGGTCGCGCCGGATGGCCGTGACCCAGGCCGGCTTGTCGCTGAGGTGGCGGCGCATGGGTTCGATCTTGCGGATGAAGCAGCACCGGTCGGGATTCCGTTCCCAGAGGGCGGCGCCGTGCTCCTGCTCCTGTTCTTCGAGGGAAACGCCGGAGTGTACCCGGTCGAACGTGATGCCGAGGCGCTTTTCGAGCTTGTCGCGCAGTTCGTAGGTTTCCGGAAAGAGCAGATCCGTATCCAGGTAGAAGGGGCGGACGGCCGGATGAACCTGGGCAGTCATGTGGAGGAGCGCGACGCCGGAGGGTCCGAAACCGGTGGAGATGACCGCCTCACTGCCGAAAGTGTCGAAAGTCCATTGCAGCACTTCGCGCGCGGGACGGCCCTCGAAGGAGTCGCTTACCTCGTGGAGCGTCTCCGGTGTCCAACGGGAAGGGCTGGTGACAGTTAAAGTCTGTTCCATAAATCGATCAGGTCATGCTGCTACGGCTTGCCCGGATCCCGCCGCGACGGGTTCTGCGACCGGGGCAAACCAGGCCAACTGCTCGCGCAGTCGGACGACTTCGCCGACGACGATGGTGGCGGGGGACGACACGCCAGCGGTGAGCGCGGCGATGGTTTCGAGCGTCCCGACGATCACCTCCTGTTGCAGCGTCGTTCCGGCACTGATGACGGCAGCCGGTGTATCGGCCGGTTTACCGCTTTCGATGAGGCGGGCGGAAATCTGCGAAAGCCGCCCCAGGCCCATGAGGATTACCAGCGTGCCCGCCCGGGCCAGGATCTCCCAGTCGGTGTCGTCGGCACTCTGCGCACAGGCGTGGCCAGTGACGACCGTAAAAGCATTCGAGACCCCCCGGTGGGTGACGGGGATGCCTGCATACGCCGGTACGGCGACCGCACTGCTGATGCCGGGGACGACCTCGAACGGGATGCCCGCTTCAGCAAGGGTGATCCCCTCCTCCCCTCCCCGGCCGAAGACGAAGGGGTCGCCCCCTTTGAGGCGGACGACCGCGCGGCCTTCGGAAGCGCGGGCGATCAGAATATCATTGATCTGCTCCTGTTCGCGGTAGTGGAAGCCTGCGGCTTTGCCGACGTAAATGAGTTCGGCGCCGGGGGATACCTCCTCCAGCAGCGCGGGCGCGATGAGGCGGTCGTACACGACTACGTCCGCCGTGCGGAGCAGCTTCATGCCTCGCACCGTGATCAGGTCGGGGTCGCCCGGGCCGGCGCCTACGAGGTATACTTTGCCGGGGGTGGTAGGACGTTCCGGGCCTGATTTCAACCGCTGCCGGTCCTGGGGAAGATGCAAACCACCCCTGTATCCCCTTCCTTCGACAAGCTCAGGACAGGCTCTTGAAAAGGAGGGGAGCTTTTTTCGTCTGTTGCCAGATGCTCTCTTATTGTGCAAGGGTGGCCTCGGCCTGGTTTTCGGCGTGAGCGCGGAGTTTGTCCATGCCGAGCCGGTGGCAGAAATCGCCGAAGCCCTCATCGGGGCGTCGCTCATTCTTGAAGAGGACGAAGAGCGGGCGCAGGGTCGAGACGACCTCCGAGAGCGGAACGAGATCCTGAAACTGCTCGTTGAGGCGCGTGCCGTCGGGACGACCGCCGAGGAAGATGGTGTAACGGTCGAGCGACCGGCCCACGAGGCCGATGTCGGCCACATAGGGGCGGGCGCAGCCGTTGGGGCAGCCCGTCATGCGGACGGTGATCTTCTCTTCGCCGAGGCCGAGCCGGGCAAGTTCTTCTTCCAATCCATCAACGAAGGACGGCATGACACGCTCGGCCTCTGCGATGGCGAGGCCGCACGTGGGCATGGCCGGGCATGCCATCGCGTATTTGCGGGCGTTCGTAAGCTGATCCTCCTGGGGGATCCCGTAAGCGTGGAGCAGTTCGTCGATGGCCGGGCGGTCTTCGGGCTTCACGTCCGTGAGGATG
>DASSAV010000329.1:0-6143 GCA_035699265.1 Rhodothermales bacterium | reverse complement strand
TCCCTCCTGCTGAGTTCGTTCAACCTGACGCGGCGGCTTCAGCGAAGCCGGACCGGAGCGAGGAGCGCGCTGGTACCGGAGGCGCGTGCAACGGTGGTGCCGGGCAAGTCGCTTTCTTCCGGTACGAGCGTGCGCCTGCGGTGGACGTTCTGACGTGATGGCGGGGCGGGCTGTAAAGCGCGGCGTGCGGTGCAGGCGAGGAGGGATTGCAGGAACGATCTCTTGCCCGCGTCGTTGCGGCTCACAACACCTCTTCTGGTCGTTCCTCATTCGCACACGCTGATTTTCTGTCGATGGAAACTCCTGCAAGGTCGTCACGCCTCCTGCTGTGGGCGTCCGGCATACTCGCGCTCGGCTTTCTGTTGAGCGCGCTGATTTTCGGGCTTTTCTTTTATAACGCGCGGTCTGAAACGCAGACCATTGCCGTCGTCGGCTCGGCGACGGAGCGGTTCCATTCGGACATCGCCAAGTGGCGGCTGATGCTTTCGCGGCCGGCGAGTGAGACGGGGCTATCGGCGGGATACGCGGGCATCGCCCAGGACCTGGCGCAGTTGAAGGCGCAGCTTCACAGTGCAGGCATCGCCGACAGCTCGATCTCCGTGCAGCCGGTGAACGCCCAGCCGAGATGGGGGCCGAACGGCGTCCGGGAGGGATACAACTTGATGCAGAGCCTGTTCGTGATCTCGCCCCAACCGGAGGTTCTGGAGCAGTTGGCATTGAATCCGGGCGGCCTGCTGCGGGAGGGGGCGGTGCTGGAGTCGTCGCAGCTAGAGTATTACTACTCGCAGGTGGCGGAGCTCAAGCGGTCGCTGCTGAAGAAGGCGACGGAGGACGCGCAGCGCCGGGCATCGGAGATCGCCAGCGCGGGGCAGAATACCGGCGTGGGGGCAATGCTGTCGGCGCGGGCGGGGGTGTTTCAGATCACGGAGCCGTATTCGACGGAGGTGTCTGGGATGGGGATGTATTCAACGGCGACAAAGGAGAAGGAGATCTCGGTGACGGTGCACGCTACGTTTGCGGTGGATTGAGGGGGTGGGTGGACAGTTCCTCGACTAGTTGGTCCCATTCGTCCTCCAGCGATCCGCCAGCTACGGGCCTTCCGGCCTGACGGTACCAGTAAGCTGCGTTGCTGGGGTCGCCCTCCTTACGATGCAGGTAGGCATGCACCCATGCGCCATCCCGGTCGTGCAGGTCCTGTGCAATCTGGTGGGCGCGGTTCCAGTCCCCCTTGCCGTCGTACCAGAGAGCTAATAGGAGTGCGCTGAGGCCAGGCGGGGGCCGGTCCTGCCCGAGCGACTGCTTGAAGGCCATCGCGTTCATGACCACCTCACTTGAGTCCTGCCGTCCGCTCGGCTAGCGTGGCGAGTGGAGGGAGGTTAGATTCCGGGCGGTCGAGATAGAAGTAGGCGACCGCCGAGACGTCGTCTTCTCGGTAGAAGTTGACCCAGCCGTCGGGCAACGTGGGGTCGGCGAGGCCCTGGGCGGGGTTCAGGTCGAGTAGCTTGACGAAGCGCTGCCGGTCGCCCGCGTCGATACTGACCGGCTGGAGGCGGACGCCGGCCTGCTGCATTGCGATGACCTGGTCTTTTTGTGCCCCGCCCATCTGTTGCAGCGTGACCTCGCAAGCCTGGTCGAAGAAGATCGGATCGGGAATGTGGTAGCGGTAGAAGACCCAGCGCCGGGTCTCGGAGTCGGCGACCGGTGAGCCCTGGTAGCGCCCGATGAAGGCGCCCTGCCCCCAACCCGTGCCGATGTAGTCTTCCGTGCCGGTGCCGACGAGTGTGGCGTGGGCGCCGTCGCCATCCAGGAATATCCGCACTTCTCCCTCCCCGAACCACGAGTCGCCGTACAGTGAGTCGGTGCGGACACCGACTGTTGCCCCGAGGTAGCGGCCACGGCCCTCCACGCGTGGTAAGACGCGGAAGGACTCGCCCAGCTTCGTCGGGCGCTCGCGGTTCCAGTAGGCGTGGAAGTAGAGCATGTCGTCCGGCTGCCGGTCTACCTGCGTGTAGTCAATATCGTAGTAGATGTGGGGAAGGTCGGCGGCGGAGTCGTTGGTCAGGACGATGCGGGCGGAAGTGCGGAACGGCATCGGGACGTAGCTGACGAACGAACGGCCTTCCGGACTCGCGAACAGCGCGTTCTCGAACGTGACGAGTTGGCCGAGGCCAGCACCGAAGAAGTCGCCGAGGGGCACCGAAACGGCAGGACGTGCTGCCCCGTCCCAGAACATTTCCAGCCGGAGTGCGCGCAGCATTTCAGGCGAGCGATCATTGATCGTGATCCAGATGCGCCGGATCACACCTGTGCCCTGTACGTCGCCCAGGACGAGTGATTCGCCAGCCTTGATGGTGTCGAAGGGGTGGCCCTTAGCTCCCCGGTTCTCCTGACCACCCTGCCCTTTCGCACCGGTACGGTTCTCGGGACTGGCCCAGCGCGGTTCCACGCCGGACTGGTCCTGATAAAGCTCCTGACCGAAGGCGGGGCGAAGCGCCGGACAAAGCGTGGCGAGCATCAGCCCCGGTAGAAGCAAGCGGCTGAGACGAATAGGAAGCATCATATTTAATGTCAGCTAGAGAGTGATGAACGGGTCGCCGGCGGGTATGTGGGTGATTTTGACGCCGGGGAGGAGGTTCTGGAGCCAGGGGACGATCCAGCGCATGCCGGGCTCTTCGCTGCGCTGGTGGCCGAGGATGAGGAGGGCTTTTTTCAGGCCGCTACGGACGGCATCGCGGACGTACTCGTTCGTCTCCCACTGGCTGACTTCGCCGACGATCAGGGCGTCGACGTCGGGGCGGCCGATGACGGGGATCTGGTTGCGGCCGCCCCAGGCGCCCGGCAGCAGGGCGACGCGCTGGACTTCCAATGCGGGCAGGCCGACGACCTTGACTATCGGGAGGTCCATTTTTGCCTTGATCTCCGCTGCGAGGTCGAGCACCGAGGTTCGGGGGAGGTTTAGCACTCTGGCGTCGTCGGGATCTACGTAGGACTCCCAGTCCAGGTCTTTGAGGAGGCCCTGCGAGATGGCGTCGGGCTTCATGGCGTGGATGGTGTCGTGGAAGCGCCAGACGACGAGGCCGTGGTCGTCGATGAGCTTTCGCTTGGCCTCGTAGACCGGGTCGCCCTCCAGCCAATCGGTTTCGTCCAGATGGTTGTAGAAGGTGGGCTCGTGGGTGATGACGAAGTTGGCTCCGAGCCCGATGGCCTTTTCCAGAACCTCCCGCGTGTCCAGGAAGGTGGTAACGACGCCCTTGAGCTGTTGTGAGGGGTCGCCGGCCTTGACAGTATCCACGGTGTTGGGGAACGGGGCGCCCGGCACAGCAGCGAAGATCCGGTCGATGGCCTGCTGGATGGTGAGGGTTGCACTCGGCGGATCGGTGTGGAGCAGCGGGGCAGTTCCGGTGAGGGGAAGTGCGGAGGACAGGGAGAGCGCGGCGAAAGAGGATCCGGCGCTTCGGAGGAAGTCGCGCCGGGATGGAGGTTGTTTCATGGATCGGTCCGACGGTGGTGAACGGGCAAAAGGAGTATACGCCTCACCGGACTTATCGGGAAGAGACGGCCACCATCGAGCGGAACGGTGCGAGCCTCCGTCAGGAGATGGCGCGGGCGATGGCGAAGGCGGCGGCGGCGGCGAGGCCGCCGACGAGCATGGTCTGAAGGCCACTGCGGACGGGCGGGGCTCCCGTGAAGCGCCCCTTGGCATAGCCGAATACGAGCAGGGCGATGAGCGTGACCACGACCGACACCCACAGGGCTTCGAGGGTGTCCGGGATCAGCATGTACGGGCTGAGGGGGATGAGCCCGCCGACGATGTACGACCCAGCGATGGTCGCCGCGCTGACCGGCGCGCGCTTCGGGTCGGGCTCCTCCAGGCCCAGTTCGAAACGCATCATGAAGTCGATCCAGGCATCGGGGCGACGGCTCAGGGCCTCGACCACCGGCACCGCTTCGCTCTGCGTCAGGCCGTAATCTTCAAGAATTTCGGCCACCTCGGCCTTCTCCATCTCGGGGATGCGCTCCACCTCGCGCTGCTCCCGTGCGCGTTCGTTCTGGTAGTGCTCGGCGTCGCTCTTCGCCGCGAGGTAGCCGCCGAGGCCCATGGCGATGGATCCCGCCGCGATCTCAGCCAGGCCGCCCGTGAGGATGATGTGCGTCGAGTTGACGGCGCCGGTGAGACCGGCGGCCAGCGCAAACGGGACGGTCAGCCCGTCGGCCATACCGATGACGACGTCGCGGACGGTTTCACCGGCGGTAAAATGGCGCTCGACGTGGGTGGCTTGTTCCATGCGTAGTGGACTGTTTCCATAGGGTGCCTGGTTTTCCCTGCAAGAGGCCTCGTTTCCCCTGCAAGAAACCGGGTTTGCCTTACAAGGGACCGGCACTCAAAGTAAGGCCCCGCCCTTTCGAGGCGCAACGTTGAAGTACCCCTTCAGGTGATGAGGAGGCTCTAAACAGCAAGAGCCCGGCGTTGGGGCCGGGCTCTTGCTTCGATAGATGGCTTCTGTCAGAACGTGCTGGCGCCGACGCGCTCGACGTTCTGGGCGCTGAGGCCCTTGTCGGTCCGTTCCGTTTCGAACTCTACCTCCTCGCCATCGCGCAGGCCCTCGTCCCAGCCGAGGCCGGAGACGCTGTTTCGGTGTACGAAGACATCTTTGCTCCCATCCATGGGCTCGATGAATCCGTATCCTTTTTCTGCGCTAAACCATTTGACTCTTCCGCGTTGCATAACCCTTTTGCTTATTTGTCCCGCACGTCGGGGCGAACCGGCCGAACGGCTCGTAAGGTGCCCCCGGTCGCGATTCCATGCCCTACGTGAAGGGACTCTTGGTACAGTTAACTCTATGCCTACGTGCTCGCGGGGTACTTGGTTCTGTCCTGAATGTGACGCATCCGCCACGCGCGCGCTTTCGACGTGCGAAGTATGGTCATGATGCGGGCGGGGTGACGAAGAAGAAGGCGAGGACCAGGACGGCGTAGACCCCGAGCAGCATCAGCCCCTCCAACCAGTTCGTCTCACCGTCCAAGGCGATGGCATTGACGGCGAAGGCTACGCCTGCGACGGCGATCAGTTCGAGCGGGTTTTCGAACACGAGGTTCATCGGGTGCCCGAGGAAGAAGGAGACGAGGACCAGCACGGGCGCCATGAAGAGGGCTATCTGTATGGACGATCCCACGGTGATGCCGATGACCATGCTCATGTCGTCCTGCCGCGCGAAGTAGACGGCTGAGAGGTACTCGGCCGCGTTGCCGATGACGGCGAGCACGACGACGCCGAGGAAGAACGTGGAGAGCCCCAGCAGGGATGCCGCGTCTTCGAGCGCGCCTGAGACGAGCTCCGCCTCCGCGGCGATGAGCGCCGTCCCCCCGATCAGCACGCCGAGTGCGGCCCCGAGCGACCAGTGCTGCTCATGCCCGTGGCCTTCGGCGTGGCCGGAGGGGTTATCGCTGCCGCTCGCCTGTGCGGCCCGGCTTTCCCCTTGATCCTGTGCGGCATAGACGTCGCGGTGCGTGACGAGGGTGTAGACCAGGTTCGCCACGTAGATGACGATCAGGACGACGGACACCCCGAGGCTCAGGCGTTCATCCAGCAGGTTGGCGGTGGCCGATCCGGAGACGCCGCGCTCGGTGTAGTTGAAGAGGGCCGGCGTGAGGAGGGCGACGACGGCCAGGATGAACAGGCTCGACAGGATGCCTGCGCGCTCCCGGTTGAACGTCTGCCGCTCCCGCCCGATGCTGCCCGCGAGGATGGCGACGCCGAGCCCGAGGAGGCCGTTCCCGATGATGGAGCCGGTGATCTGGGCTTTAACGACCTGCTGATGCCCGGCCATGAGCACGAAGAGTGCGAGCACCAGTTCGGCCATGTTGCCGAAGGTGACGTTGAGCAGGCCGCCGATGGCCGATCCCGCGATGTGGGCCATTTGCTCCGTCCCGCGCCGGATCCATTCCGCCAGGGGCACGATGGCGACGATGGCGGTCGCAAAGACCCAGATTGGCGGGACCTCGAACAGGTAGCCCAGAGCCAGCGAGATCGGGACGAAAAGGAGGAATGCGTTGACGACCATGCGGCGGGGCGGCCTGTTGAAAGTTGAAGGTTAGAAGGTTGAAGGTTGGCTAGCTGAGGGTATACGAAGTGTGGGGGTATG
>DASSAV010000328.1:0-7009 GCA_035699265.1 Rhodothermales bacterium | reverse complement strand
TTCAGGTTGGGGAGCGAGATCGAGAAGGCCACCGGTTCGCCGTTCAACTCCAGCATATAAACGACGTTGGGGTCGACGATCTGCTTCATCTGCTTGGCGAGCTGCGCGAATTCGGCGTCCGTCATGGGCACGTGCCCCCAGTTGTTCCCCCAGGCGTCGTTGTAGATGCGCAGCACGGTCTTAGCCTCCTTGTCGAACCGCTTCATATCCAGGGTGCGCAGGGTCAGGCCGGGATTGCGCCTATAGATCAGCTCGACGCCCCGTTTCAGCTTGTCGATGTTGGTGTACTTCTTATGGATGTAGTACGCCCACATGGTCATGACCCGCTCGAACCCGTACCGAAGCAGGTAGTCCTCGTGATAGGGCGGATTGTAGGGCATCAGAATAGATGCTTCTCGGTCGAAGCCTCCTACCAGCAGGCCCGCGATGTCGTTCAGCGACGGGTTTGCGGGCCCCCTCACGCCCTGGAGCCCCTGTTCTCTCAACCAGGCACAGGCGGCGTCCAGGAGCGCAGCCGTGACACCGTAGTCCTCCACGGACTCGAAGAAACCGAAAAAGCCGTTCTGGTCGTGGTACTTCTCAAGGTGCATCCCATTGACGATGCCAGCGATGCGGCCGACCACCTGTCCAGCTCCGTCGAGCGCCAGGAAACATTGGATCTTGCCATGCTCGAAGAAAGCGTTCTTCTTCCGGTCGAGCACGTGCTCCACGTCCATTCGCAGCGGCGGCACCCAGTACGGATTGCCCTGATAGAAGTCGTACTGGTAGTCGATAAACCGCTTCAGGTCGGCTTTTGACGTAACAGGCCGGATGGTCGCGTTCGAGGAGACCGCCGACCGCCGACCGCCGACCGCCGGTACAGAGATTGTTTCAGTGCTCACGGGCCTGTGGGAGAGGATTGGAGGATAAGGATACGAAGTGAATCTACGAAACGACGAGCCTACGAACCTGAGCGGGGAGATTGCCCTCGCTAAGATCCGTAGGCTCCTGAAATCTTCGAATCAAAACCGGAGGTCCATCAATGTCCGTTGCTGGCGATGACCCCGTGCTTCTTGCCGACGCGGCGGAACGCCTCGAGGATGTAGTCCAGTTCTTCGTCTGTGTGGGTCGCCATGTAGGACGTGCGCATGAGCGCCTGGCCCTGCGGTACGGCCGGCGGAATGACGGCATTTACGAAGACGCCCTCTTCCAGCAGATCCTTCCAGAAGCGAAAGCACGTCAGCATGTCGCCGATGACGACAGGGATGATGGGCGTCTGGCTGGTCCACACGTTGAAGCCCGCGTTGCGGAAGCCCTCGCGCATGTAGTCCGATATCTGCCAGAGCCGTTCGAGTCGTTCAGGCTCGGACTCCAGGATGTCGAGGCATTTGAGTACGGTGGCCACGTTCGCCGGGGGCATGGAGGCGCTGAAGATGTGCGCCGAGCTGCGGTGCCGGATGTACTCGATCACGTCGTGCTCGCCCACGCAGAACCCGCCCAGAGAAGCGAAGCTCTTGGAGAAGGTACCGGTGGTGAGAGGAACGCGGTCTTCGAGGCCGCAGTACGCCGCGGAGCCGCGCCCGCCGGGGCCGATGACGCCGACGGCGTGGGCGTCGTCCAGCATGAGGGCCGCGCCGAACGTCTCGGCGAGGTCCACCAATTCAGGGATACGGGCGACGACGCCATTCATGGAGAACACGCCGTCCGTCACGATGAGCATGCCCGCAGCAGGCCGTTCCTCACGGGTTCTCTCCAGCAGCTTCCGGAGGTGGTCGATGTCATTATGCCGGTACCGCTGTGTTTCGGCGAGGCTGACCTGGGTACCCGCCACGATACAGGCGTGGTTGTCCTTATCGGAAAAGATGACGTCGCCCTTGGACGTGAGCCCCTGGATCACGCCTTGATTGGTCATGTAGCCGGTCGAGAAGAGGACGCAGCTTTCCTTCCCCATGAATGCTGCGAGCCGCGCCTCCAGTTCGATGTGGAGATCGAGCGTGCCGTTCAGGAATCGGCTGCCGGTGCACCCTGTCCCGTACTGCTCGATGGCTTTGATCGCCGCTTCCTTCACGCGGGGGTCGGAGGTCAGGCCGAGGTAATTGTTCGAGCCGGCCATGATGATCTCGCGCCCGTTCATGATGGCGCAGGAACCCTCGTTACGCTCGATGGGCCGGAAATAGGGATACAGGTCGGCCGCCTTGACGGTGGCGTAGTCGCCGGCAGGGGCGAAGAACTCGTGGCATTTGGCGAAAAGGGACAGAGGCGCCTGTTCGGCCGGTTGGGCCGTTTCAACGTCGGGGGTAGCAGGCTGCTTCCGGTAGAAATCAGGCATCGTCATAGCTAAATCGGAAAACGTAAGCTGAACGGGGATCGCCCTGGCGAGCGGGCCTACCGTCCGGCGGGGTTATGGTGTCGGACGCCTCGTGGTGGTGTCGTTTGCGTCATTCGGATTTGAGTGCCGTCGCCGGGCGTGCGGGTTCGGTGACGGCCTCGTAGTGGAGCGCTCCCCGGCTGAAAACCGCAGGTCCCAACCGGGAGAGGACCACGTCGATGCAGTCCAGGGCCTCGTTATTGCCGATGCGGCGGAGTCCCTGCATGCGTTTCTCGTAGGTGTCGAGGCGATTCAGGAATTTCTCCACGTCATCCTTGTGGAGGCGCCGGTCCATGACGGCATCTCCCAATCCATACCGTTCGAGAAAGATAGCATTGATGGTCTGTTCGAAAATACCGCGATTGGGCACGACCAGCAGCGGCTTGCCGAGGTACAGCGCCTCGCTGATGAGCGTAAATCCGGCCGTGCACATGACGGCCCGGCTGGTCGCCAGATCCGCCAGAAAGCCTTCCAGTGAAGGCGTCTTGAATGTCACGTTCGGATACTGCTCGGGTGCATCGGGAGTGGTGAAGTTGTATACGGTGAACGTTGCGTCGACCTGCCGGAGCGTGTCCAGCACGTAGTCGGCCCCCTCCGTTTCGTTGTAATAGACCAGCACGTGGTCGCCACGTGTGGGCGTCACGGCCTGGACGGCAGGGCGGATGATCGGCGCAACGAGTGTCGTCAGCTCCGGGCGTTTCAGGGGCGGGAAAAAGAAAGAGGTCAGCAGGATGTGGTCGGGGTGGCGGGGGGCGATCAACTTGATCGCGAGGTAAGTCGTCGCCGCGTGGCACCATTCCCTGGCAGGAAGTGCGTAGCGCGTCTCCGTTACGACCTGCTGGTGGTTGAACGAAAGTATCGGCAGGCCCAGCCGGCGAGCGGCCTTGGGGGAGAATGCCTCAAAGTCCGTAATCAGCAAGTCGGGCCGATAGTCCCGGAATTCGTCCGCCAGCCGAGAGATGATCTCAGGCTGGCCGACGATGTGGTCCCAGTTTGCCGCGATGGTACGCACGAAGCGCACCTCATTACCCTTCATGACCTGGCGTAGCGCGGGCACGTCGATGACCACTTCTCCGTTGCCTTGCAGGATTTGACGCGCGGTGCCGCCGCAGCAGAATCTGACTTCATGGCCCCGCCTACGCAACTCTTCTGTAATTGCCATGACGCGGGAGGTATGCCCCCGGCCCTGACCACTCAGTGCGTATACGATTCGTGCCATAGGGGGAAAGGGGCGCCAGCAAGGAAGGTTCGGGGCCGTTCCGGGCGGCGAGATAGAGTATCGGTATCAGTTATATGCCCGCGGGGGAGCATGCACCTGCAAGCGAAAAATGCGCCAGTTTGCTGCGAGAGATTGTGTGAGTTCAGGCAAAAATAAGGTTTCCGTATTTTCAATATCTGAACGAACCTAGAATTATTCGACACTTACCCGAATTTCGTCCACCTCGCGTCAACGTAAGCCCGGCTCAAAAGTTTAGTCCCATGCGGTGGGCGCCTAGCTCGCGCCGACGCGTTTCCTGCTCAGCGGAGCCCGAGGCGCAGCGTGGCCGACACACCCTGCAATCCGGGGGTGACGGAGAGCGTGAGATCCTCGCCCACGTCGAAGTCGAGCAAATGGGCACTCACATAGGCGTCCAGCACGGTAAGCCCGTATACTACGCCGATGCCAAAGTAGGTAAGGTCACGGTTCCGGCGAAAAACGTCCCTGTACTGCCGGAGCGTCGGCGCCAACTGGCCTCGTTGCACCTGGTCGTCAGCTCCCGGGCCGGGGACCTGCACCCCCATCCTGGAAAGCGCCTTCCGATAGTCATCCGCATAGCAATCGCAATATTCCGGGGGGCGTTCCTCTTCGGGGTTGTTGTAGTAGGCGTACAGGTAGGCATGCCGGAACGTGAGATACTGGCTGTTCTGCCGTAGCGCAAAAACCGTAATCGCGCCCAGGCCGGCCCAGACGACGGGTATTTTCACGTACTGCCGGTTGTAGAATTGCCCCCAGCCGGGAAGCACGGCGGCTCTCAGGAGGGCGCCCTTCGGGGAGTGGCCTTCCGGGAGGTTGTTCGGCCACCAGAAGCTGCCTCCCTCGATTTCTTGCGTGGAGTCGGGCTGTGCTCCTTCATTCTGAGCGGCCGCCCGTTGCGCCGGGACCAGAGCGAGCAGTACGGCCAGCGCAAACACGCGGACGGGGGTGCTGCCGCGCTGTTGAGGGCTGAAGTTGAAGCGGCGAAGCAAAACGGTGCAGCGTGCGCTCACGTGCCCAACATCTCCATCAGCCGCTCGAGGTCGTCGGCGGAGTAGTACGTGATCTCTATTTTCCCGCCATTCGCGTCCGACTTATGCCTGATGCTTACCTGTGTGCTGAGCCGGGAGCGGAGGGCATCGGCATAACGTTGCAGTTCGAGTGCATTCCGATCCGGTAACAGTGCCTTCGCGGGCTCTTCCGGGGCTGCCGGCCGTTCGTCCGCCCGTTCGCGCGCCTGGTGCCACGCGCGGACCCATTCCTCGACTTCCCGAACGGAAGCGCCTTCTGCTTCGATGCGCTTCAGCATCTCAATCTGGACGGCCTCTTCCTCCACGTTCACCAGCGCCCGTGCGTGGCCGGCCGAGATGTGGTTATCGCGCAGGCTGGCCTGGACGCGCGCGGGCAGCTTCAACAGGCGCAGCGAGTTGGCCACCGTCGCGCGGTTCTTGCCCACCTTCTGGGCGACCTGCTCCTGCGTCAGCCCGCACTCCTCGATGAGCCGCTGGTAGCCGAGGGCGACTTCTACCGGGTTGAGTTCCTCGCGCTGGACGTTTTCGACCAGCGCCATCTCCAGCATCTCCTCTGTGTCGGCCTCGCGAATGTAGGCCGGGACGAGCTTGAGGCCGGCCCGGCGGGCCGCCCGCAGGCGCCGCTCGCCCGATATGATTTCATACCGGTTCTGGCCCAGCGAGCGGACCGTCAGCGGCTGGATGATGCCGAGCTGGACGATGGATGCCGCCAACTCGTCCAGTGTTTTCTCATCGAAGTTCTTACGGGGCTGATACGGGTTAGGCCGGATGCTCTCTACTTCGAGCTCGGCGATGCGGCCGATCTGCCGCGCACGGTCATCGATCCTGAGCATGCGGTTTCGCATGCCGCCGTCGTCTATTTCTCCTTCAGGCGCGTCCTCGTCCATGCGCGTATTAAGGAGCGCATTCAAGCCGCGGCCCAGTACGGCCTTGCGATTAGAAGACATGCAGGAGCCTCTTAATGATATACGCTGAAAATAATAAAGTTGTGGGGTACCGGCGTTGAAATGACTGCGCCGGTACCGGTCCGCCGTCCATCCGGAGGCTGGAACTATTGCCCGTTCACTATCAATTATTCACTGCCGACTGATACCTGCTCACGAGGCCGCCAGCGGCGAATTGATGCCGGAACCAAGCTGCTCGGCCTCCTGGGGCTCACTGTCGCGTGTGTTCAGATATTCTTTGTTGTTACGGATGACCTCTCGCGCCAGCGCCATATAGTTGCGCGATCCGATGCTGGTGGCATCGTACAGGAGTACCGGCTTGCCGAAGCTGGGGGCCTCGGAAAGCCGCACGTTGCGCTGTACGATGGCCTTGAACACCTTCTCGCCGAAGTAGCGCCGTACCTCGTATGCTACCTGGTTGGACAGGCGCAGGCGCGTATCGAACATGGTCAGCAGCACGCCCTCGATCTCCAGGTCCGGATTCAGGTGCTGGCGGACGATCTTGATCGTGTTCAGAAGCTGCCCGAGCCCCTCCAGGGCGAAGTATTCGGCCTGCACCGGGATCAACACGGAATCTGCCGCAGTCAGCGAATTAAGGGTCAGAAGGCCCAGCGAGGGCGGGCAGTCGATCACGATGAAATCGTATTTCCGACGGGCGACCGCCAGTGCGTTTTTCAGTATGCTCTCGCGTTCGGGTACGTCGATCATCTCGATCTCTGCGCCGACCAGGTTGATGTGGCTCGGTACGAGGTCCAGGAAGGGCATCTCCGTAGGAATCACCGCTTCTCCGGTCGAGATTTCACCGATCAGCACCTCGTACGTGGAGGAAGTGACAGAGCGGGGATCGATTCCGATACCGGACGTGCCGTTCGCCTGTGGATCGATGTCGACGAGCAGCGTAGGGTGCTCGGCCGCAGCCAGAGACGCCGCCAGGTTCACTGACGTCGTGGTTTTGCCGACGCCGCCCTTCTGGTTCGCTACCGCTATGATCTTTCCCATCAGAAACCCGCTTACTTCAGAATCGACCCTCTGCTTCAGCCTGAACGAGGCAGGTGCGGAGCGCCAGTGTGCCGGGGCGGAACCCTGGGCATTCCGTGCTTCGTTTCGTCCGCCGCACGGCGCCCCGTTCTGCCCGTAAAACACTATGTTACAAAATGCTAGAAAACTTTCCCGCCCTTGCGGTTCCACCTCCTCCGCGTTTTCGAGGTACCCTCTGAATGTATGAACAATACCGTCAGCGGACCAGATGGATTTCCTCGCGGTTTCCTCTCGGGTTTCCATTGAGGATGGAAATGTGAACGTTCGCGCCTGCTCCGCGTAGTTGACGAGTCCCCTTCTCCAACACGTAACCAAACGGATGGCCCGCCGTTTCGTCCTCAAATCCGATGCCGCCGACGTCAGGGCGCGGTTCTCCATCGACTATGCCGGCGAGCTGAACCCGCAGCAGTACGCG